>JBGTJG010000321.1:0-1596 GCA_041745235.1 Ferruginibacter sp.
ACATAACCGGCCTCGGTAAACACCGTTGCATCTACAATTGCAAAAGGAACATTAAGCATACGGGCAATGCTTTTAGCAAGAAGTGTTTTACCTGTTCCTGTCTCGCCCACCATAATGATGTTGCTCTTTTCTATTTCAACATCATTTTCTGTTTTTTGATTAAGCCTTTTGTAATGATTGTATACAGCTACAGCTAAGATCTTTTTAGCATCATCCTGGCCTATAACATACTCATCTAAGAACTTCTTTATTTCCAGGGGTTTTTTTACCGTAAGCTTGTATGTAGCAGCAGGTTTATCATCATTAGCAGCACCCAGTTCTGTACCGATTATTTCCTTTGCGTGTTCTACACAATTTTCACAAATATGCCCGTCCTGTCCGGCGATCAGAATTTTTACTTCATCCCTGCTGCGTCCGCAGAAAGAACAATGCAATATTTGTTGTTTAGCCATCAGTTACAGTTTTGAAAAAGGCCTTTTGGTACGTGAATTTCCTATTATAAAGATACGAAGAAGGAAATGTTAATAAACAGTAATTATTACAGAAAAATATATCCTGCACAAAGTCTTAAATCATTCGGATAGACCGCATATGTTAGTTTCTGACAACTATAATTTCGTAATTACATCATCTACAATACCGTAAGACAATGATTCTTTTGCATCCATCCAATAATCACGATCGAAATCCTTGAGTATCTGAGCTTTAGTTTTGCCGCAATTCTTAGCAAGAATTTCTGCTCCGAGATCTTTTACTTTTTGCATTTGAATAGCCATAATTTCAAGATCAGCACTTACTCCCTGGCCACCGCCGCTTGGCTGGTGTATCATTACTTCACCATTAGGGAAAATGAATCGTTTACCTTTTTCGCCGCCACTTAGCAATATGCTCCCCATGCTTGCTGCCATACCCATGCACACTGTGCTTACCGGTGAAGAGATCATCTGCATGGTATCGTAAATAACCATTCCGCTGGTAACCACACCACCGGGGCTGTTAATATAAAAGGTGATCTCTTTCCCGGGATCAATAGCCTCCAGATACATTAACCTGTTGGTAATATCTTTTGCACTTTTATCCTCCACAGCACCCCACAAAAATATTTTGCGCTGCTCTATAAATTTTTTGTCAAATTGCCATCCGGACATCATTTTTTCCATTGGATTATCAGGCATTATGGGCATTTCCTCATCATCCTCTGAATTGAAATTCTTATAATAGGGATTCATACGAAGTTGTCTTTATTGTTCTTTAATATTTATGGTTATAACCGATTGATTAATCCTTTTTTGCCTTCCTCGGATTTGTTAACAATACCTCATCCACTAAACCATAATCCTTCGCTTCGGCAGCTGTCATCCATTTATCACGGTGACAATCCTCCGCTACTTTTTCTATAGTTTGACCGGTGTGATGAGATATGATCGTATACAATTCCTGTTTTACCTTCTTTATCTCGTTAACAGTTATTTCAATATCACTCGCCTGCCCCATTGCACCGGCGCTAGGCTGATGCATCATTATACGGCTGTGCTTCAGGGCTGTTCGTTTACCTTTTGCTCCGGCACACATCAAAACCTGCCCCATGCTTGCGGC
>JBGTJG010000322.1:0-2452 GCA_041745235.1 Ferruginibacter sp.
CCGCCGGGCATTATACTCGGCCCGAATCTCGCACCCGTTTCTCCCCCGGAAACACCCAGGCCCACAAAATGGATATTTTCTTTTGCAAGGTTATCAATCCGCAATTGTGTATCTACAAAATGAGAGTTACCGCAATCAACAATAATATCTTCTGCACCCAGCAAAGGTTTGAGATCATTAATCACCGCATTTACGATTGGACCGGCAGGCACAAGCAGCATAATTGTTCGCGGTACATCCAGCGCCTGAACAAATAATGACAGATCATTGAAAGCCTTTACTTTCCTGTTCTCCGCAAGTTTATTCAGATTATCAGTCTGCTTAATATTTTTATCATAACCGGCCACACTGAAGCCATGATCGCTCATGTTAAGTACCAGATTAGCGCCCATTGTACCAAGGCCGATCATGCCATAATTGTATTTTCCGCTGTCCATATCCTGCAATCTTTATTTTGGATGAAGCGATAAAGCTAATAAAAAAACCCCCGTTTAAACGAGGGTTTTCATTTTGGCAATGTTTATTATTAAGAAGCCACTGTTGTGATCTTTGTCTTAGTCTTTTTTCCTTTTTTGTCCTTTATTGTAGTAGTTGTGGTTTTGCCCGGAGTTATAACTTTTGTAGTTGTCTCCGTTTTCATTTTTGTGCCTTTCAATTTTGCATAATCTTCAGTACTTAAAACTTCGCCTTTAAAACCAATGCTCTTCATATCATCTGCGCCCGAAAACTTTACATTCATGTGCTTATCAATGGGACCGAGAGCAGCTGCATTAAAAGTGGCAGTAATAGTTCCGGTTTTCCCGGGCTTGATGGGGGATTTTGTATAATCACCAACTGTGCAGCCGCATGTAGGATTAGCCTGATCAATGATAAGATCTTTGGTTCCGATGTTCGTTACTACAAAAGTAGCAACAGCAGGAGTTCCCTGCGGAATTTTACCAAAATCAATTGTTTCTACCTTGAACTTTGCGATATCATCTGCCTTTGCCTGTGCAAATGCTCCTGCTGAAAGAACCAGTGCTGTAAGAGAGAAAAATAATTTTTTCATTGTATGTATTGGATTTAAACGGTTCAATTAATTTTTTAATTCGTTCACTTCTGTATTTGCCGGAGCGCTTGTAGCAGGAGTTTTCCAAACTTCACCCTTAATGTTCATAACCTTGGTTTGTGTACCATTATATGTAATAGTAACGGGCTTAGTAAAAGGGCCTTCAGCGGCTGCATTATAACCTACTGTAATGGTTGCTTTTTCGCCGGGTGCTATAACTTTCTCTTTATCCCATTCAGGTGTAGTACATCCGCAACTTGCCTGTACGTTGTCCAGCTTAAATGGAGTTTTGCCAATATTCGTCACTTGAAAACTGTGCGTTACGGGCTTTCCCTGGGGGATTTTGCCAAAATTATATTCAACCTCTGTTAACGCAAGTGATTCTTCCATAACCGGCTTTGCAATTTCAGCAGTAGAAGTGGCTCCGTGATTATGCCCGGCATGCGGATCAACGGCAGTTTGAGCATTTGCCAAAATTGCTGAAAAGCAAATTCCCGAAATAAGTAGTATTTTTTTCATTTAATCGTTTTTTAAGTAGGATCCAAAGATACTAAAAGGTTTTGTTTGTAATTAAATTCAGGACGTAATAAGGCATTTTTAACAAAGCGCTTAAAATTCCACATTTTTTCTGCAATTTACACGAATGGAGACTACACATGATACAGAGGCTGCATCGGAAGAGAAGCTGAGTTTTGATAACTTTCGCAATGAAGTGCTGAGTGATTACCGATATGCCTGCATAAGCAGGGAAACGAGCTTGCTCGGACGTAAAGAAGTGCTTACCGGCAAAGCAAAATTCGGCATTTTCGGCGATGGTAAGGAAGTACCGCAGGTAGCTATGGCCAAATTCTTTAAACCCGGGGATTTCCGCTCCGGTTACTACCGTGACCAGACATTTATGTTTGCAAGCGGACTCGCAACCGTACAGCAATTTTTTGCGCAGCTCTATGCGGATTCAGATGTGAAGAATGAACCTTTCAGTGCGGGTCGGCAGATGAATGCACATTTTGCAACCCCTACGGTAAATGAAAACGGCGATTGGTTGCCATTGGCAGAAACAAAAAATATTTCCAGCGATATAGCGCCAACAGGCGGGCAAATGCCCAGAGCACTTGGTCTGGCCTTTGCAAGCAAATTTTTCCGGAATGTAGAAGAACTCAGCGGGGAAACTTCGCTCAGCAACAATGGAAATGAAGTTTGTTTTTGCACGATAGGTGATGCATCTACAAGTGAAGGGCATTTTTGGGAAACGATAAATGCAGCGGGAGTGCTGCAGGTTCCGCTGGCTGTATTTGTGTGGGATAACGGTTACGGTATTTCTGTGCCGCGGGAATTTCAAACCACTAAAGGTTCTGTTTCAGAAGCACTTGCCGGGTTTCAAAAAACAGAAGGTACAAACGGCTT
>JBGTJG010000323.1:0-3788 GCA_041745235.1 Ferruginibacter sp.
AGCAGACGCCAAAGGAAAGAAGAAAAGCAAAAGGAATATGTAGGGTAATTTTTTTTTCATCACTGTGAATGCCGCAATTAATTTTGATAAACAAAGTACGGCCTTCATTGGTTATTTTTGCGGCCGCAGGTTGGGTTTTAACAATATATTTCGCTGCTGCTGAAATATACGTAAAATTAGGGCGAACAGATACAGACATAATAATATAAAAATGACAAACGAAGATATATTACGGGCATTGAGCAATGTGCAGGAGCCTGATCTGGGAAAAGATCTGGTTACACTGAATATGGTGAAGGATATTGTAATAGATGGCAACAATGTTTCTTTTACTGTAATTCTTACTACACCGGCTTGTCCTCTGAAAGACCTTATACAGAATGCATGTATAAATGCAGTGAAGATACTGGCTAATAAAGAGGCGATGGTTACGGTAAATTTTACGAGCAATACGACCGGAAACCGAAAGGATCCGAAAACAATACTTAGCGGTGTAAAAAACATCATTGCAGTAGTAAGCGGAAAAGGCGGCGTGGGAAAAAGTACCGTTGCTGCAAATCTTGCACTTGCTCTCGCAGCAGATGGTGCGCAAGTGGGATTGATGGATGCGGACATTTACGGGCCGAGCCAGCACATCATGTTCGGTATACGTGGCGAAAGGCCCATGATGAAAGATAACGGGGGCAAAGGTTTGATCGTACCGATAGAAAAATTCGGCATCAAGGTAATGAGCATCGGTTTGCTGATTGATGAAAAGCAGGCCGTTGTTTGGCGGGGACCGATGGTAAGCAGTGCCATTCGGCAGTTTGTTACTGAGGTAGATTGGGGCGAACTGGATTACCTCATTATTGATATGCCGCCGGGTACCGGCGATATTCACCTGACCATTGTGCAGACCGTTCCTGTAACGGGCGTGATCGTCGTAACGACCCCGCAGCTTATCGCATTAGCGGATGCAAAAAAAGGCATTGCCATGTTTTCGCAGGCACAATTAAAAGTGCCGGTGATAGGGCTTGTAGAAAACATGAGTTATTTCACCCCGGAAGAATTGCCGGAAAACAGATACTACATTTTCGGGAAGAATGGCGGTAAGCATCTTGCTGAGGAGTTTGATATTCCTTTCCTTGGACAAATTCCCATTGTCCAAAGCATACGTGAAGGTGGGGACATAGGCGTACCGCTTATGATCGGTGATGATGAGATCACTAAACAGGCATTTGCAGATTTCGCCGGCATGGCGGCCAGAGGCATATCTATGAGAAATGCGAATATGCCTGCTTCTGAGATCCAGGAAATATTGGAGTGATCCGCTTGTGCGAACTTTTCTTTTTGAATCAATTATAGTTTTGATAACTATTCGGCGGGGTATATTTGTCCCGTTGGCACCATTACTGCCCGAGCGTTGAGGCGGAATGCTGACAATTTGTATAAGTTCCTTCAAAATGATTCTTTATGAAATATATCGTTGCCCTTTTCATCTTATGCGTTGCAATTTTTATTTCCTGCAAAACAACTCAGGTGAGCACAAATAAACCTGTAGAAAATTTTGATAAGCAGGCGCATCGCGGCGGCCGGGGCTTATGGCCGGAGAATACTATACCTGCGATGATCAATGCTTTGGGTTCGGGAATGACAACTTTGGAAATGGATGTGGTAATTAGCAAAGACAAAAAAGTAGTCCTTTCCCATGAGCCTTTTTTTAATCATGATATCACTACCAAACCAGACGGTGGTTTTATTGATGAAAAAGATGAACGCAATTTCAACCTGTATAAAATGAATTACAGCGAAATTGCAAAATATGATGTGGGCATGAAGCCGCATCCGCTTTTTCCTAAGCAGGAAAAAATGAAGGTATCAAAGCCTTTGCTTGCAGATGTATTGGATTCTGTAAAGCAATATATGATGATGGCACGGCGGCCGTTTCCTTTCTATAATATTGAAACCAAAACAGAAGTTGCTACAGATAAAACATTTCACCCGGGTCCGGCAGAATTTGTTGATCTTTTAATGCAGGTGATAAAAGAAAAAGGCGCAGAGGAACAGGTGATCATTCAGTCCTTTGATATGCGCACACTCAAATACCTGCATAAGAAATACCCGTCAATAAAAACTGCTTTACTGGTAGAAGCAGTAAACAGAAATAGTTTTCGGAAACAAATTAAAGATCTGGGATTTACCCCTACCATTTACAGCCCGGAACAATCACTGGTTACTGCAAACCTGATCAGCGACTGTCATGCACGGAATATCAAAATAATTCCGTGGACAGTGAATGAGAAGAAGAAGATCACGGATTATAGAGAGATGGGCGTAGATGGCGTTATCAGTGATTATCCTGATCTTTTTTAAGTTAAAAGATACTTGGGAAATCAACTTGCGTGGGGAGACAACGAGAAACAAGAAACGAGAAACGCGCCTCTACATCCCCAACCATTCCTGTGCATTTTTAAAAAGTAATTTCTCTTTTAAATCATTTTCAAAATTCATCTCTTCAATCATTTTCCCCGGATGATGTTCACCAAGCGGGAAAGGATAATCACTGCCTAAGCAAATTTTCTCTTCGCCCATGACATCAATGATATAATTCATCGCTTTTTCATCGTGTACTAAACTATCTATCCAAAATTTCCCAATGTAATCCCGCGGATTAATTTCATTGTCAACTGCAACGAGATCAGGACGTACATTAAACCCATGTTCTATTCTCCCGATAGTTAATGGAAATGAGCCACCGCCATGCGCAAACGCAATTCTCAGTTTTGGAAACTGTGCCATTACACCGCCGAATATCATGGAACATATTGCACGGGAGGTTTCTGCCGGCATACCTACGAGCCACGGAAGCCAATATTTTTGCATCTTGTCCTCACCCATCATTTCCCAAGGATGAACAAATAATGCACAACCCAATTCCTCGGCACGTTTATAAAAAGGAAAGAATTTAAAATCCGATAAATTCTCTCCGTTAATGTTACTGCCTATTTCCAGGCCGGGCATTTTCAACTCAGTTACGCAACGCTCCATTTCCCCGATTGCAAAATCAATATCCTGCAAAGGCACTGTCCCTATGCCGATAAATTTCTGAGGGTTTTTTGTAACTGTATCTGCAATATGATCATTAAAGAAACGAGATGTTTCTAAACCATCTTTGGGCTTGGCCCAGTAATTAAATAAGACAGGAATTGTAGAAAGAACCTGAATATCGACGGTCGTATTTTCCATGTCCTTCAACCTTACTGCTGCATCGAAGCAATTATCATCTATTTCACGGAAAAGCTTATCACCCTTCATCATGCAGGCTTTGCAGTTCCTGTGTTCCAGATGGATAAATTCACCGTAACCGAATTTCTGTACCCAGTTGGGCATTTTATCCGGCATGATGTGGGTATGGATGTCGATTTTCAATTCTGAACGCTAATTAATATTATTTGTAGATTATCCTTTCTTCACAGGAGGAGCCATTACTTCACCGCACTTGGAACATGTGCGCTTCATTTCATCGTTATAGAATCCTGCCATTACAGGTGGCAACTGGTTAACGATATCATTTATCACTTTATATTCTTCGTACAGTTTATTGCCGCAGTTTTCGCAATACCATAAAAAGCCATCTTCTTCCTGCTCACGTACCTTTTCAATGACAAGCCCCACAGTATTTTCCCCGCGCTGCGGACTGTGCGGTGTTTTGGGAGGCAGTAAAAACATATCACCTTCATTAATAGGAATATCTTTTGGCACGCCTTCATCAATTATTTTCAACACAATATTTCCTTCCACCTGGTAAT
>JBGTJG010000324.1:0-10116 GCA_041745235.1 Ferruginibacter sp.
CACCATAATGCCGCTAAGTACCATCGTTACTGATGTAGGCGATTGATCGTAAGTATCGGGCTGCCAGGTGTGAAAGGGAAACACCGGCATTTTTACTGCGAAAGCAATAAAGAAAAGCCAGAACAACCAGCTCTGTTCCTGTGCACTGAGCGACGCATTGTGAAATGCGTTCATAGAAAATGAATGCAAGGATTGAACCCCATCTTCAAACATTCTTGGCGGTGTATGCAGGTACACATAAATAATGCCTGCGAGCATCAGCAACGAGCCCGCAAAAGTGTACACGAAAAATTTAAAAGTAGCCTGTATCCTTTTTTCGCCACCCCACCGGCTGCAAAGAAAATAAACAGGGATAAGTGCAAGTTCCCAGAAAAAATAAAACAACATGGCATCTTTAGCAAGGAAAACGCCCATAAGACCACATTCTGTAAGCATCATCAACCCAAAAAACGCTGCGGCATTTTTATAATTGTTCTTATACGTCGCAATAAAAATAATGGGGAAAGAAACAGCTGTCAGGAGTGTAAGTAATCTCCCTGTTCCGTCTATACTTACAGAATAAGTAGCACCAAGATACTTAAGCCATACATAGCTTACCTCATTATAATTTTTGTATTGATCAGTAGTATAACCCACGCTGATGATCACAACCACCAGCACTGCCAGTGAACCGGCGAGGGCAATAATTTTAGGCGTATGCTCACTCTTGAATAAAAAACAGAGTATGCCTGCCAGTAACGGCAGCAGAATAAACAATTCAGGAAAAGTTGTAAAAATGCCCAAAACTGATTTTTTTTAAAACAATTGTACAATAAATAAAACAACCATTCCGATCACCATCAGCAACACGTAAGCCCCTACCTGACCGCTTTGCAGCCAACGGATCTGCCGACTGCCGTAATTCACAAATTTGCCCGTGCCGTTCACCAAACCGTCAATCCCTTTCTTCTCAATCACATTATTAAAAAACAGGGAAAGTGAATGAAGCGGCTTCACAATGATATTGTCGTATAGTTCATCAACATACCATTTGTTTTCAAGCACTCTTCCGATACCCGTCTCAGCCTGACCATTTTCTTTTTTATAATTACTGTATTTTTTTATGCCGAATAAAAGTGCTGCCAAGGCCAATGCAACAGAAATTCCCATCAACATATATTCTGTTGCATGCGGAATGGTATGTTTTACCATCAGAGTCTTGCTTTGCGCAAAGACGGGGTCAAGGAATGCTTCCAGCCGATGGCCGCCGTGCATAAATATTTCAGGTATCCCTATCCAACCGCCAACAACAGCAAGCAGAGCCAATATGATTAACGGAATAGTTATCGCTGCGGGGCTTTCATGCAGGTGATGCTCCTGATCATGGGTACCGCGGAATTTACCAAGGAACGTCATGGCATATAAACGGAACATGTAAAACGCCGTCATCATTGCACCCAGCACGCCAACTCCCCAAAGGATTGGATTTTTTGCAAATGCAGCAGCTAATATTTCATCTTTAGAAAAGAACCCGGAGAAAGGCGGCATACCCGCAATGGCGATACAGCCTATCAAAAAAGTAATGTGCGTTATGCTCATATATTTTTTCAGGCCGCCCATGTTGCGCATATCCTGTTCCCCGCTCATAGCATGTATCACGCTGCCGGCACCAAGGAACAACAAAGCTTTGAAAAAAGCGTGAGTCATTACATGAAAGACTGCGCCCGTGTAAGCACCTACACCAAGACCAAGAAACATATATCCAAGCTGGCTCAGTGTAGAATAAGCCAATACTTTTTTTATATCATTTTGTTTAAGCGCAATGGTAGCAGCAAGAATAGCTGTTGCCAAACCAACAATTGCTATCACACCCATTGTAGCAGGCGCCATCGTATACAAAATATTGCTTCGTGCTATCATGTAAATGCCCGCCGTAACCATAGTTGCCGCATGAATAAGCGCACTTACGGGTGTAGGGCCGGCCATGGCATCAGGCAGCCAGGTATATAACGGTATCTGTGCACTTTTACCTGTTGCTCCAACAAACATAAGCGCTGTAATTCCTGTAATATCTGTTGCTGTAAGTTTTGCAAGATTGGCTGCGGAAAATACTTCATCATAGCTAACAGTTCCGAGCTTGGATATCAACCAGAATATAGCAAGTAAAAAGCCGAGATCACCTATGCGATTCATAATAAATGCTTTCTTGCCTGCATTAGTATAGTCGTTATTTTTAAACCAATAGCCAATCAACAGATAAGAACAAAGTCCTACACCTTCCCAACCGATGAACATGATAATATAATTGCCGCCCATAACGAGAAGCAACATGAAAAACACGAATAAATTGAGGAAGGAAAAATACTTTGCAAAATCCTTTGCGGGTTCTTCATGCATGTAGGAGGTAGAATATACATGGATAAGAAAACCTACGCCGGTAATGATTAAAAGGAAGAGTGAAGAAAGCTGGTCTATTTTAAAATCAAAAGCAATTTTGAGGGATTCAATCTTGACTAAGTCAAAATAATGCGGTGAAAAAATATTGCCGTTCTTAACCTGCAGAAAAACAAACACACTTAATGCAAAAGACCCGAAGATCATTGCACTTGCAATAAATCCGGAAGCGGCTTTAGATAAAGCATTTCTTCCCAAGCCGGTGATTAAAAAACCTACCAGAGGTAAAAAAGGTATAAGCCAAGCTATTTGTAAAACATTGTTCATGATGAAACGACAATCGACTGCTCTAGTTCTTCAATCTGTTTAAAAAATTTACATCTATACTATGTGTATTCCTGTATAACATTACTATAATAGCCAGCCCCACACTCACTTCAGCTGCTGCTACTATCATTATAAAAAAAACAAAGATCTGTGCATCGCTTGCAAAAGTGGGAAGCGCCTTTGCTGCTGTGCTTGCCGCATGCATGTTAGAAAAAGCTACGAGTAACAGATTCACGGCATTCAGCATAAGTTCTACAGCCATAAATACTATGATAGCATTACGACGCACCAATACCCCGATGATACCGATGGTAAATAAAGTAAGTGATAATGCTATGTAGGCCTTAATGTCCATAATTATAATTTCACAAAAACACCAACTCCTAAATTGGATGATGCAGGTGCTACTGAAAAAATATCTTTTATTTTCTTCTGTACGATCCCGTTGAAAATGTCAACAGCTTTGTAAGATGCTTTTTTTGTAAGAACCTTTGTGATCACCCCCGTAAGTATAGATGTAGCTGCAGGGATCAGCGAACTTGCAATCTGCTTATTATCTGAAGTAATACCTTTCACTGCACTGTAAGTTGCAACGGCTGTGCCCGCTGCTGCCAGCACTTTATATACTACAAGCCCTGTCTTGTATGTCTTATACATTTTGGTGATCTTCTGTACTCCTTTGCTATTAAATATCTCACCGAGCACTTCAACGCCTTTCAACTTTTCCCCTAAGATGCCTACTTTATTTATTTGCAGGTTTCCTAAGTTAAAAACCGGGTTGAAGCCTTTCCTTACGGTAAGAACTTCTTTTTTACCAAGCAGATCTCCAACCTTTCCTATTACATCTTCGATCTTGATCTGCGCCTGTGCCTGAATTGAAAAAAAACAGGAAACACACATCATCAAAACAACGATTTTAGTTTTCATGTCTTTCTTTTGGTTTCAAATTCAGGTTCTTTGCCATTATATTAATTCTTCTTTCCGATAACCACTGCGCCCACCATTGCACTCAGGAAAAGCACGCTGCTTATTTCGAATGGTAAAACATAATCTGTAAACAGGGTTTTCCCCAGAACTTTTATCAGTCCCGCATCTCCGCCTGCTACCATTACGGGGTGGCTTTGTTTTACATTCATAAATGCTGATAGTAAAACCAGCAATAACGAGCCTCCTGAAATAAGCCCGATAAACTGCAGCCGATGATTTTTCGCCGGCTCGTTCTCCGCATTAAGGTTCATCAGCATTACCACAAAAAGGAAAAGCACCATAATGGCACCCGCATATACAATTATATTTACTATGGCCAGAAATTGTGCATTCAATAAAATATAATGCCCTGAAATGGCAAAGAATACTACGATAAGCCAGAGAATACTGTGCACGGGACTTTTGCTAAGCAGCATCATCACTGCGCCGCCGAGAGCCATAAGTGATAATAAAATAAAAGCGATCGTAGTAAACCCCATTTTAGTTAGCCGTTTCTTTTTTTGCCCTGTTGCCTAATGCTTTTTCGTAAGCCACTTTATCCGTCAGCGGATTTGGTATAAGCAGATCCTGTTTGTTATAAATGAATTGTTTCCGTTGATAATCAGCAGGAGTAAATGTTTCACTTAAGTAAATAGCATCTTTCGGACAGGCTTCTTCACAAAGTCCGCAGAAAATACAGCGCAGCATATTTATTTCATATTTAGCTGCGTATTTCTCTTCACGATATAAATGTTCTTCACCGGGGAGCCGCTCTGCTGCTTCCATGGTTATAGCCTCAGCCGGACAGGCTACAGCGCACAAGCCGCAGGCTGTACAATTTTCGCGGCCTTCTTCATCACGGTTGAGAATTTGCAATCCCCTGAAAACGGGACTGAAAGCACGCTTCTGTTCGGGGTAATGTATGGTAGGATTTCTCGTAAAAATGTGGCGAAAGGTAATAAGCATGCCCTTGAAAATAGCAGGCAAATACATGCGCTCCCAAAAATTCATTGGCTTGCGGTCTACAACTCTTACCCTGTTTGTTAATGCCTCCATTTTATAATTAAGGTTTGCAAAAATAGGTTTAAAAGATTCCCTTTTTTGTCTTTTTCTTTTCCTTTTACTCCGGTTTCGACAAGCTCAACCTGACAGTTCTTTATTTACCGAAATACAATATTGCTGCACCCGTGGCCAGCATATTAAATAATGCCAGCGGTATTAAAATTCTCCAGCCCAGGTGCATCAGCTGGTCATACCTGAATCTTGGCACTGTCCACCTCACCCACATAAATATAAAAATGAAAATAATGATCTTGAACATGAAGGCCCCGATACCGATAAGCGCCAACCAGTTACCCCAATCTGCATGGGCAGCTTCATCAAAGAAGGGCATATCATAGCCGCCAAAATAAAGGCTCGCCATTACCGCACTGCTGATGAACATGTTTATATACTCGGCAAAAAGATAGAAGCCCAGCTTCATGGAGGAATATTCCGTGTGGTAGCCGCCAATCAGTTCACTTTCTGCTTCTGCAAGATCAAAGGGCGTACGGTTACATTCTGCAAAAGCGCATATCAAAAATATCATGAAGCCCAATGGCTGATAAATAATGTTCCAATTGCCGGCCTGCTGCTGCAGCACCATTTCCTTAAGACTTAAAGTACCGGTGAGCATAAGCAATGCAATGATTGAAATTCCCATTGCAAGTTCATAGCTTATGATCTGAGAAGCCGCCCTAAGCCCGCCCATTAATGAATATTTATTGTTGCTTGCCCATGCTCCGATCATGATGCCATATACACCCAAGCTCAATACGCCAAAAATGTAAAGAATTCCGATATTCACATCAGCAATTTGCAGAGAAATATCCCGGTCAAATAACCGAACCTTATCGCCCCACGGCACTACTGCACTCGTCATGATGGCAGTAAGCATTGCAAGTGCAGGCCCCATAATGAATAATGCCTTTGAAGAAAATGCAGGAACGATCTCTTCTTTAAAAAATAATTTCATCCCATCTGCAAGCGGTTGTAATAAACCGAATGGCCCTGCCCTGTTCGGGCCCGGCCTGTCCTGCAAAAGGCCTGCAACTTTACGCTCGCCGTACGTCATGTACATGGCCACCACCAGCGACCCCATAACCACAATTATGATGAGGACAAGCTTTTCTACTATTACTGCAAGGTCTAATGCTAAAAACATATTGTTCAAATGCTGATGATGCCGATTATATTACTGATTCCCGAATTCTTTTACTTCTCTATTGCTGAAATCCGTTGAATGTGCCGGCCCTTCAATTTCACTCAGTTCTGTACCCGGCCGATTAACTTCACTGACGGAATGAATATCCATCAGTAATTTAGGATCACGTCCGTTCATTACTTCTTTTATAGTTTCTGCAGGCATGTCCAACACATGATACTTGTTTGCGTTTATTACAGAATGGCGACTGATGTTTGTTACGCCTTCAATCGTCCAATCCCCGGTTTCTTTCTTATGGAAACGACAGGTGTTGCAAATCCAACCCGGCTTGCCGTCAAAGCTCTGCACTTCGCCCCATTGATCCTTCCGGGAAGTAACACGGAATACTTCATTCCCCCTGAGCCACAATGTTGTTTTCCCGCAACAATTCGGTGTTTCGCAATTGCGGTGTGCATCAACAGGTTTGGTGAACCATACCCGCTGTTTGAAACGGAATGTTCTGTCTGTAAGCGCCCCTACCGGGCAAACATCGATCATGTTCCCGCTGAAATCATTATCAATGGCTTTGGAAATGTATGTAGAGATAGCTGCATGGTCACCCCGATCTACAATACCGTGTACTCTTTTATTGGTGATCTGATCAGCGATGTAAGTGCAGCGATAACAAAGGATACACCTTGTCATATGCAACTGAATGTATGGCCCGATATCTTCTCTTACAAAAGTCCTTCTGGCAAATTTATATCTTGTACCTTCTTTTCCGTGATGATATCCCAGATCCTGCAAATGGCATTCGCCGGCCTGGTCGCAGATCGGGCAATCAAGCGGATGATTTAAAAGCAAAAATTCTACGACACCATTTCTTGCATCTGTAACTTTCTCGCTTGTGATATTTTTTACTATCATGCCGTCCATTACATTGGTACGGCAACTCGCCACAAGTTTTGGCATTGGCCGCGGATCAGCCGTGGAGCCTGCTGCAACTTCTACAAGGCAGGTACGGCATTTACCCCCACTTCCTTCCAGCTTGCTGTAATAACACATGGCAGGTGGCGTAACATCGCCACCGATCATGCGTGCAGCATTTAATATAGTAGTGCCGGGTGCAACATCAATAGTGATATTGTCCACCGTAACTTTAAATGATGTTGGCGCTTCTTTTTTTATTTCTTCAGCCATAATTTTCACGCAAAGGCGCAAAGTGAGCGCAAAGGCGCATTTTATAAATTATTTACAATTCTGTGTATTCCGTCTTTAATTAAAGGCACTTTAAAGTTTACTAATAATCCGAGTTTAAGACCTGTCAGTTTCAAATAAGTTAATAATTGTTTGTAATGTACTTCAGCTAACGTTTCTATTGATTTTAATTCAATTATTACTTTTTCACCTACAATCACATCAGGAATGAATCCAATACCCATGTCCACACCATCATGAATCACTTTTATTCCTTTCTGCCTTATAACAGGCAAATTCAGTTTGTTGCATTCATAACAAAATATTTCCTCGTAAACACTTTCAAATAACCCCGGACCATATTGCTTATGTATTTGATAACACAAGTTTACAACCATCCGGGAAATTTCATTTTCATTCAAAGCGCTTCTTCTGATTTTCTTATGTCTCTTTGCGCTCCTCTGCGCCTTTGCGTGAAACCTAAACTGTCACCGGCACATGAATCTCATCTGCATAATGCCGCAAACCATAGTTCTCAGTCAAACACAATTCCGGGTTCATCACATGCCATTCAAATTCATCCCTGAAATGCCTGATGGCTGCTGCAACAGGCCATGCCGCGGCATCTCCCAAAGGACAGATCGTATTTCCTTCTATTTTTCTCTGAATATCCCACAACAAATCAATGTCTTTTATTTCTCCTTTACCGTCTTCTATTTTCTTTAATAATTTTTCCATCCATCCCGTCCCTTCCCTGCACGGGCTGCACTGGCCGCAACTTTCGTGGCGATAAAATCTTGCAAGTGAATAAGTATGCCTTACCACACATTGGTCTTCATCCAACACTATAAAACCACCGCTACCCATCATCGAACCTGTGGCAAAACCACCGTCGCTCAGGCTTTCATAGTTCATCAATCTTTTTTCTCCTTTCGCTGTAGTGAGCAAAAGATTGGCAGGTAATATCGGTACGGATGATCCCCCCGGAATACAAGCTTTCAACCTTTTCCCGTTAGGTATGCCGCCGCAAAATTCCTCACTGTAAATAAATTCTTCTACAGAGATGGTCATGTCTATTTCGTAAATGCCGGGCTTATTAATATTCCCGCAGGCAGATATCAATTTTGTACCGGTAGATTTTCCTACGCCGATCTTTGCATATGCTTCTCCGCCTTCATTAATGATCGGCACTACTGCGGCAAGAGTCTCTACATTATTTACAACCGTTGGTCGGTCCCAAACACCCTTCACCGCAGGGAATGGCGGCTTTATACGCGGGTTGCCACGCTTGCCTTCAAGGCTTTCCAATAGAGCTGTTTCTTCACCGCATATATAAGCGCCCGCACCACGCTGCATATACATTTCACAATCAAAGCCGCTGCCCTGAATATTTTTTCCGAGCCAACCATTTTGTTTTGCTTCATCCAATGCCTCTTCCAGAATATCTGTTATCCAATCGTACTCCCCGCGTATATAAATGTAGCTGAGGTTACTTCCCAACGCATAAGACGAAACGATCATCCCTTCTATGAGCAGATGCGGGAGAAATTCCATTAAATATCTGTCTTTAAAAGTACCGGGTTCACTTTCATCTGCATTGCAAACTAAATGGCGGGGCACACCTTCGGGTTTTGCAATGAATCCCCACTTCATACCCGTGGGAAATCCTGCACCGCCACGACCCCGAAGGCCACTTTTCTTCACTTCTTCCACGACTGCCTCGGGTGTCATTTTCAAAGCCTTTTCCACGCTTGCATAACCGCCCTCACGCCGATAAACTTCATAAGTTCGTATCCCCGGGACATTCGCTTTATCTAATAATAATTTTTTTGTCATATCTGCATTCGCAAAAACGAAGTCTATTTATCCTTTTTCTCAAAATCATGATTGAACATCCAATGCACGCCGTATTTATCCTTAGCCATGCCAAACCTTGCTCCCCAAAAAGTATCTGCAAGTGGCATGGTAATCATTCCGCCTTCAGACAATGCAGCAAATGTTTTTTCTATGGAATTAAGGTCACTGAAATTTAAAGAAAGGCTTACCTGATCTCCTGAAGTTGTTGTCACCCCGGGAGGGCAATCACTTACCATAAACTTAAGTTCCCCTGCTGCAAATACGGCATGAAGTATTTTGTCGCTCATGCTTTCATCTTTAGCCATTCCCACTGCGCCGAAAGTTTGCTGCTCCACTACTTTTCCGCCAAGTGCTTTTGCATAAAACTCCAATGCTTCCGCTGCATTTCCGTTGAAGTTCAAATAAGGGATGATTGCTTCCATTCTTAAATATTTCTTAGTTATTCTGTACAACTTTCATTCTGCACTCCTCTATGATCTGATCTACTTTTTCTTTTGTGAGATGTTCTCTGTATACCTTAGCTTTTGTTATAAATATCAATAGCGTTATTTAAATCGATATCCTTTTTATTTCGATTTTTTGCTTGTTTATATGTATTAATCAAATTGGTGGCTTCAGCATTGTCTGATACCATGGTTTCTAATAATTTCAGATTATACTTTTGAATTGACCCATCCGAGCCTTTTTGAAGCCAATGTAAATCGTAAGCAGGGTCAGTAACTGTTCTTGTAATATTCCCTCTCGTTACTGTACTATTAGTTGCGGGAAAATGTCTGAAGTAAAGATTTATTTTTCCTGCTTTCTTTCGTTGCATGAAATAAGTCGTCCCTTTTAATTTTCTAAAATAATCACTTTCTTTTTGAAAGGCCATAATATCATTACTACGGTATGGGACATTATCTATTGTGACAGTTCCCTTATTTTTATTAATTAACCCAAGTTGTAATTTGTATTTATCAATCGTGCCTCTGACAATTTTTCCATCATTCAATTCAATAAAATCGCCAACGGGACCTCCTCCCTTATTCGAATCAAAACCAAGGTTTACAACTTCACTTGTTTTTACTGTAACGCAAGACGCAAGTGCAATACATAAAATTGTATTAAATAGTAAAGTTCTTAAAAGATTCATTTTCTAATTTTAAATTTTTTAATTCTTTCCGGCTGCAGCACTCCTGCACTCCTCTATGATCTGATCTACTTTTTCTTTTGTG
>JBGTJG010000325.1:0-1997 GCA_041745235.1 Ferruginibacter sp.
AAAACCATATCTGCCAAAATGCTGCCAATCGTTATTATCTGTGGAATGCTAATATAAAATACCGGTCTTTAGCGGAGAATATGAGAAAAAATTTACCCTATAATTAAATCTTTGTCTGATGTATTTTACCGAACTCATATCCCGTAGCCCATATGAGGATTATTGGTGACAAAGTAGGTAAAGTACTTATGCATTGTGCAGGCAAACAGGGAAGTGATAACGATGTGCCGCTTAAAAATTAAGCAATGTTATGGAACACCGCAGATCCTTTTCTCTATTGAGGACAACGTCAGATGATCGTATACTTTAGCGGCCGGGATGAAAAAATATCAGACGCGAAAAAAAGGGATAAGCTTCTGCATGTAAAAACGGCTGATCTTGTAAGGGATTTTAACCTTATATAGGAGAATATCCGGGTTTGCAAAACAGCTGCTTTTCCTTAGGATTTGGTGGCAACGGAATAACATTCAGCCTCATTGCGGCAGAGATTTTGAAAGACATTGTAACAGGAAAGAGGAATGACGATGAAAAAATATTTTCCTTTCAGCGTTAATATCCTACCCTCAGACAATGAACGCTATATTAAAAGAACATAAAGAGAAAAAAGGATTGCGGAAAAAGTTTGCAAGTTTTTCCGCATGGATTACAAAGGCAACAGGTAGTTCTACGGCTTTTTTTATTGCTTTTCTGGTTGTTATCATCTGGGCTCTTACCGGCCCGTTATTTAATTACTCAGAAGCGTGGCAACTCGTTATCAATACAGGAACAACTATCGTGACTTTCCTGATGATTTTTGTAATTCAACATTCGCAGAATAAAGATACAATGGCGCTGCATTTGAAATTGAATGAGCTTATTGCAGCTAATGAATTTACAAGCAATCGGCTGGTAGACAGCGAAGACCTGACCGAAGAAGAGTTGATGGTTATTAAAAAATACTATAAAAGACTTTCTCAAAATACCAAGAGCGAAGACTCCGTATTTGTTTCACACTCCCTGGACGAGGCGGAACTGGATTCACAGAGAAAAGCACCGCCGCTTACAAAAACAGAAATTAATTCTAAACCATAAACCTATAAACTATGAATCGTTATTCCTTATCAGTAGCAACAGTATTATTAGTAGCTCTCACAACATTAAGCAGCTGCGATGCCATAGGCGGCATTTTTAAAGCCGGCATTTGGACAGGCGTAATAATAATAGCTGTAATCGTATTTATTATTCTGTATTTTATAAGTCGTTCCAGGAAATAATTTCCGCCTGATTACTATGACTTTCATATCAGATAGAAATAGTAATAAGCCACTCCGGCTTTATTCATAAATGGAGCGGACTCTAAAAAAGAATATAATCCTGATTAAGATTATATGGCAGGGGTAGAGAAACGAGCACTGTTAAGTGTACGGATCTGCATAAACGTGTACTTCAGCGCATTGAGCTGATAGATCATTAGGTCTTTCAGAACCTGAACCGGTAAAGATTCTGAGAGTAAGTCACTGTATGCTTTGATAAGTGATTCTTCATTGTGGGTGCAAATAGTTTGCAGTTCATTTCCCTTTCCCTGTTCTAAGGTGGCAGTTTCATAATCTGAAACAGGATCCCAAATCGGTGTTTCGGAAGAGACCGAATAGATTCCAAAGGCTTTAAGATAATTTTTTAACTCACCTGCATAACAGCAGCTTTCATCAGATAGGGTATTAAGAGCTGCTCTTAATGAGTGATCTTCCATTTCATCTGCAACCATTTCAAATTCTGTCTTAGATCTCCGAAGGAAGTATAAAAGTCCGGAGAATTTTTCTTTTATAGCAGCAGTGCTGTTTTCCATTTTACGAAATTTTCGAAATTAAAAATGATCAAAGCGAAGGAACGCTAGAAATAAGAAAGAATCGGGGCATAATCTCTACAACCCGGGGAAATTATGCACACACAGCATCTACTGCCTGATGGATCAATTCACTGGTAAAAGGCTTACCTATAAAATAATCAGCTCCGTTTTT
>JBGTJG010000326.1:0-7844 GCA_041745235.1 Ferruginibacter sp.
ATCCAAAGTGGTTGTGCTGCTTACGGACGGTGAAAATAACGGGGGATTAATAGATCCTAAAACTGCCAAAGAGATCGCAAAAGCTTTTGATATAAAGGTGTACACTATAGGTGTGGGAACAATAGGCATGGCACCTCAACCTATGCGCGGGCCGACCGGTGGGGTAGAGATGAGAATGGTTAAAGTTTCTATCGATGAAAACTTAATGACAGAAATAGCTACTGAGACGGGCGGGAAATATTTTCGTGCACAGAACAATGAAGGGCTCTCAGAAATATATGCTACTATAGATGCGCTGGAAAAAACTAAAGTAGAGATCACAACTACCACAAGATTTACAGATAAATTTCTTCCGTTTGCAAGTGCCGCCGCCTTTTTCCTGCTGCTGGAGATTCTTTTGCGTTACTTGGTTTTCAGAAAATTTCCTTAACCATTGACCGGCGCAGTTTTTATTATAGCTATTTCAGCATTCTGCAATAGATAATGTTCGGTTTCAACAGAGTATCAGGCTGAGCTTGTCGAATCCGATTTGTATCCCGGAACCCGCTTTCGACAGGCTTAGGCTGACAATTTAATAAAATGAAAATTCTAAAATAAACGTATGTCAGGGTGAGCTTGTCGAACCCGTATTTCAGAGAACGGCACAAGACTCCCTGTGCTGAAATCCTTTTCTTAACTTGCGCTTATGCAGGCTACAGTTTACAGGTCCACGGGCAGCTGGTACATAGTTAAAAATGATAAAGGAGAATTTCTTAATGCACGTTTGAAAGGAAAGCTCAAAACCGAAGGCATCACTTCCACAAACCCTATTGCTGTAGGCGATATTGTAGAAATTGATTTTGAAGCGGAAGACGACAGCCTGGTTATTTCCAAAATATATCCACGTAGGAATTACATAAACCGGGTATCTCCGCACAACAAACATTTGCACCATATCATTGCTGCAAACATTGATCAGTCACTTTTATTTGCCACGCTGAAAGATCCGAAAACTTCCTTCGGGTTCATCGACCGTTTTTTAGTTACGTCTGAGGCATATCACCTGCCCGCTGTTATTGTTTTCAATAAATCAGATCTGTTCAAAAAAAGAGAGGAGGAGAAATTTGCGCTGGCTAAAGAAATATATGAAGCGATAGGGTATAAGATCATGCGCATGAGCATAGAAACAAAAACCGGTACAGAAGAAGTGAATGAGCTGCTGAAAGATAAAACTACGCTCCTCAGCGGGCATTCCGGTGTGGGGAAATCTACGTTCATAAATTATGTATTTCCGGAGAGAACGCTTAAAACACAGGAAGTAAGCGCATGGAGCGGTAAAGGATTACATACCACCACGTTTGCAGAAATGTATGATCTGCCTTTCGGCGGGATTATCATAGATACACCGGGTATAAGAGAAATGGGATTGGTAGATATACCGCAGGAGGAGCTTGCTCAGTATTTCCCGGAGATGCGTGCGGTTATGAATAATTGTAAATTCAACAACTGTGTGCATTTTAATGAACCGGGTTGCGCAGTAAAAGAAGCCGTAAATGAAGGGGTTATTTCTGAAGGGAGATACCTAAGTTATTTAAACATCAGGGATACAATTGAAGAAAAAGATTATTAAACCAAGTTGTCAATTATTCATTGATCAATTATACATTAAAACTTCTTTCCTCCTTTATACTTTTTCTTTGTGCTTCCATCTCTTATTTCTTCCTGACTTTTTCCTCTTGCATCATTAGGGCAGCCGTATTTTTCTTTCTTACGGAAAACTGAGCAGCTGCTTAGTAAAAAGCTGATAAGAACTAATGAAAGTATAGTTTTTTTCATGTATTAAAGATAAGCAAAATTGACGAAAGACTAAGGGCATCTGACCAACGACGAAGGGCCAACGAGCAACAAGAAACGGTTTCAACAAGCAACAATTTCTAGGTATTCTTAAACCACCCACTATACATCACATAATTATCAGCAATCCGGTTTATTTGCCCTTTTATTAATTCCTCACTGATCATCTTTACTTTCTTAGCAGGGATGCCCGCATAAATGCTTCCCGGTTCTACTATGGTATTTTCCAAAACAACAGCGCCTGCTGCAATTATGCTGTTGGTACCTACAGTAACGTTGTCCATTACTATTGCACCCATACCCACGAGTACATTATCTTCCAGGGTGCAACCGTGCACAATAGCATTGTGGCCGATGCTCACATTATTACCGATCGTTGTTTTTGCTTTTTTATATGTGCAATGAATAACTGCACCGTCCTGGATGTTCACTTTATTCCCGATCCTGATGCTGTTTACATCCCCGCGTATCACTGTGTTGAACCACACGCTGCATTCATTACCCATCACCACATCTCCAACGATTGTCGCGTTGGGCGCTATAAAACAATTCTCACCCATTTCAGGAGATTTTCCATTTACCGGAAGAATAACAGCCATAAAATTTATTTTAAATAAAGGTAGTTCTGAAAGATGAACAACATACGTTCTTTCCCAATTCCTAATTCCCAATTACCTTTATCCCATGACCAACCGGGAATTATTTCTGAGGCATGTAGGACAAACTTCTGAAGCTCCGCTATGTCTAAATATTGTGAAGGCAGCCGGAAGCAAAATGTGGGATGCTGCAGGGAAAGAATACATTGACCTTATTGCGGGCATCGGCGTTTGTAATATAGGGCACCGCCATCCGAAAGTGATACAGGCTATAAAAGAGCAGGCCGATAAATACCTGCACATCATGGTCTATGGTGAACTGGTAGAAAATCCGCAGGTAGAATATGCGAAAATGCTCACTGATCATCTCCCCGAAAACCTGAATTCAGTTTTTTACACCGCCAGCGGCAGCGAGGCTACAGAAGGTGCTATGAAACTCGCAAAACGCTTTACCGGCCGATCACAAATCATTTCATTTAAAAATTCTTATCACGGCAGCACGCAAGGAGCATTGAGTGTAATGGGAAGTGAATATTGGCAACAGGCCTTTCGGCCGTTATTACCGGATATTTTACAATTGCATTATAATAATTTTGATGACCTGCAAAACATTACAGAAAAAACAGCATGTGTTATTGCAGAAACCATACAGGCAGAAGCAGGAGTTATAAAACCAAAAGACGGCTGGCTGCAGGCATTACGGGAGCGTTGCACTGCTACAGGAACATTAATGGTGTTTGATGAAATACAATGCGGATTTGGTCGTAACGGTACGCTCTGGGCTTTTGAACAGTTTAATGTGGTGCCGGATGTATTGTTGCTCGGAAAAGCACTGGGAGGCGGTATGCCCCTTGGCGCTTTTATTTCTGATAAAAAAATAATGGATTCCTTTACACATGATCCTGTTCTGGGGCATATAAATACCTTTGGCGGGCACCCGGTAAGTTGTGCAGCCGGGCTTGCCTCCTTTAAAGTTTTACTCGGCGACAATATTATCGATGGGGTATTTGCTAAAGAAGAAATGTTCAGGGCCTGCCTGAAACACCCTGCAATCAAAAATATAAGCAGTACCGGACTCATGATGGCAGTGCAATTCAATCATTTCGAGCAGAATAAAAGAATAATTGATGCTGCGATCGAAGCCGGTGTCTTTACCGATTGGTTCCTCTTTGCGTCTGATTCCCTTAGGGTTTGCCCTCCGCTTAATATCAGTGATGCGGATATCCGGGAAGCTTGCGGTAAGATTTTACATGTGTTTGAAACAGCATGAAGTATTTTTTACGAGTATTAGCATTTACCTGAAACAAATTATTTTTTAATAAATGAAGAAAATTTATTTACTTTGTTTCTCAAAGTACTTTTATGAATGAAAATATTCAGTCAGCAGATGCAATAAAAGACATCAGGAACATGATGGAACGGAGCAGCAGGTTTATTAGCCTCAGCGGCCTGAGCGGAGTGAGTGCGGGCGTTTGTGCACTCGTTGGTGCATGTATCGCCTATCCGTATGTATATAACGGGAAAGATTTCATTATAAACAGAGAGACTGCTATTGCTCAGCAACTTAGAGGTGATTCGGCTATTATTTTAAATACCTGGCTGTTTTGGATTGCAGTAGGTACTTTTTTCGCGGCACTGGTAAGTGCTTTAATATTTACAGGTCTTAAGAGTAGGAAAGACGGAACAGAGATGTGGGGTATTACTGCCAGAAGATTAATGATAAATGTAAGTATCCCAATTCTGGTAGGGGGGACATTTTTGTATGCCTTATTAATTTCGGGAAATGTCGCCCCTATTTTTTTTAACGTTGGCTTTATAACACCGGGATGCCTTATTTTTTATGGCCTGGCCCTGATAAACTCAAGCAAGTACACCTTGAATGAGGTCAGGTATCTTGGTTATTTGCAACTATTGTCAGGACTGATAAATTTATGTTTCCCGGCATATGGTTTATATTTTTGGGCATTCGGTTTCGGAATAATGCACATTATTTACGGGTTATACATGTGGAATAAATACGACCGCAAAACTGAGTCAGACTGAAATGAACAATCCAATTGACAATTTAAATAAGCTTTTTGACAGCCGTGTACGCCTGGGCATAATGAGCGTGCTTTCCGTAAATGCCTCCGTAAGTTTCAATGAGCTGAAAGAATTGCTGGAGATAACAGACGGTAATCTGGCCAGCCATCTTAAAGCACTTGAGGAAAATAAGATCATTAAAGTAGAGAAAGGATTCATTGGCAGAAAAACCAATACTACTTACGCTGTTACTAAATCAGGGGAAAAGGAATTTAGGCTTCACATTAATGCCCTGGAAAAGATGATCAAAGCATCTAAATGATTATAAATACTATTATTTTGAAAAGAAAGTCACTGCTTAATCTTGGATATGCAAAATGGATAAAGGTCCGATCTCAATTGCTTGTGTATCTTACTCACAACATGGCATTACCGTTTCTGCGTCTTGTAAGACAGCCGGAGATCTTTCCGTATTCTATTCAGGCTCTTTCAGAAATGGAGGCAGGTACAATGGGCAATGATCTTTATCTTTTTTTAAAAAAACGAGATTTGCAATTATTGCCCTATTATGCAAAGCATGATATGAAGCACATTCTGCTGCAGTATGATACAACTGATGTGGGAGAGGTAAGTTTGCAATGCTTTATGCTGGGAAACAGGCATGTGTCCTTTCCCGTTGCAGCTACAGTAGCATACGGTTTTCTTACCATGCCGGAATATTGGTCAAAATTTGCAGCCGCTTTCAAAAAGGGAAGAGCATCGGAGCCTATCGGGGACTGGAAGTGGTTTACTGTAGTTAAAGAGCGCACATCAGCATTGAAACAAAAAATAAGTAAATCTTAATTCTGATGAAAAAGTTCTTTATATCTGCAGGGTATGCATTAAGGGGATTAAAGCATGCATTCAGGTCTGAACGAAATATCAGAATAGAGTTTATATGTACATTATTGATTTGTGCAGCCGGTTATTATTTTGAAATAACAAAAACTGAATGGTTGATCATCTGCCTCAATATAGGCACTGTACTTACTGCAGAGTTATTGAATACGGCAATAGAAAAATCATGCGATCTGGTTTCGCAGGAGATCGATCAAAGCATAAAGGTCATTAAAGATATTTCTGCAGGAGGAGTCTTGATTATGGCTGCAGTCGCTGCTGTCTGCGGCCTCATTATCTTCCTGCCATATATAATCCGATTTACAGAAGCATTATAATTTCTCCGCGGATTATTTTATCCGCTTTCAACCTATCTGACATTTTTCAATTAGAAATCTAACCCCAGAGAAAAATAAGTAACCGGCTTACCGCGGAAGAAGCCACTCATCGGCCAGCCCGCATCAAATTTTAAGAAATAGCCCAGTAGCATAGTTCTGGCTCCAAATCCATAACCACCTGCAAAAGGCCCCACGCCTCCCGCTTTTACTCTCACTGTTACGGGGCCGGGTTGTACGGAAGAGATGGGCGTATTGTAAGCAATTTGCGGTCTTTTTATTGCATCATATCCGCCATTCCAAGCTGTTCCTAAGTCGGTAAACTGTGTAAGTTGAAAATTGCGAATCAATGCATTATTTATGGTTTTATCAAATAAGGTAGTAAATACAGGTAAGCGGAATTCACTGTTCAGTACCAGAGCATTATTTCCGCTCGCTATATTCTGAATGAAACCCCGCATGTTTACTGCCAAACTCTGGAATGCGTAATTCTGATCGTTAGCGGGTGTGTTGTTGGTTATAAAATATTTATCACTGCCATCTTTTCTCATGTTATCGCCAAACATAAGCCAACCGTCTACACCACCTAAATAATAGATCAGTTTTTGGTTGCCAAAACTGAAGTCTCCTGCAGCGCGGCCTGCCCAGATAAAATTCCGATATATGGGATAATAATATCGTGCATCGAATCCGACATTATAGGTGTTTTTCCCAACCTGAAAAGCGACTTTATTTACTTGGCGGTTCCAGTCCACATAAACTTTTGCCCGTGCACCATAATAAATGTTCAGTGCCGGGTTTATGCTGTTATCATATACAAATGCTAAGCGGGATGTAGCATACACGGTACGCACATCTTCCGCTGCAAGTGTTGCGAGGAGCTGATGGTCACCATTAAGCACATCGTTATCTGAACGTATGCCGGTACTGAACCGTATGCTTTTAGTTACATCAAAGGGATAGGAAACATTTCCCTGGTACAGGTTTGTGAAAGTTTTTCCTCCGAGCGAAATAGGCTGAACATTGGGAGAAGCCTGAAATTCAAATCCTATTTGCTGTACGTTGCGGTAATAAGTAAGACCCCAATCCAACCGGCGTTTTAGATTCTGGTAATCTAAAAGCCATTCATTATCCTTCAGATTTGTACCTAACTTATAACCTCCTGTTATTTTTATATCTTCTAAAAGATCAGAAGTCCCTAATCGAACAAGGCCATTAAGCGGGCTGCCGCTGTTAAGACGGATCGGACCTGAGCCGCCCTGGTATTTTTGATAACGGTTTATCAGCACACCGTTAGTGAACCCTGCTCCCCCGTAATCCACAGCAAATTTTAAAGGCCTGTAGGGATAGAGTTTTGCCCGTGCCAAAACGTTCTCATCATCTCTCAGTGTTTCCGCAACAACAGCTTCCGTTCTTATCACGCTATCCTTATCATTGCTGAATTCACTTTGAAAAAAATCATCCTGCTTCTTAGCAGTATCTGCGGTAACCTGCATTACCGGTGCAGAAGATGAAGACCCGGGTGCCCGTTTTACATTAGTTAATCTGCTCTCCCGCATCAGTTTTTTTGCATAAACTGTCGGTACTGCACTTACGTTTCTTTTAGCTAAAGTATTCTCATCAATTTTTAATTTGTAGAGGACCTTCTCATCGCTTTGCCTGGTTACTTCACTTACCTGGTTGTTGTCACCGGCTATGCGGGTCTCTGCCAGTGAACTCGGGTAGTTACTCAGCGGGAATGTATAAGCTGAATCTGATGATACTGCTACAACTGCTACAGAATCTATATCTGTTTTCTTGTAGACACGCAGTGTGCTGTCCACATCTCTCTGTGAAGGGTTTCTCAGTATATCATCACCGATGAGCACGAGTGTATCGAGCCCCTCTGCCCTGGTAGTAAAGAAACCCGCATATCGGTTCCCGATACCGTTCTCATCACTCACAAATGTAAAGTGGTTATTGTTGTATTGTGCAGGGAAACGTGCATTGCCGTATTTAAGTTTTGTAAGCTGTGTTATCTGGTTCAGCTCTGCTTTGTCTCCGAAATCCGTGATCATAAAAACATTGTAACGGTTGTCGCTCGGTAAAACAGTATCACCTGTCTTTGCATCAGGCGCAGGTCGATTGCTGCTGAACAGGATACCGGTCTTGTTAGGAAAAGCTACAAAAGATGCATCAAGAT
>JBGTJG010000327.1:0-10443 GCA_041745235.1 Ferruginibacter sp.
CTTGTCGAAGCCTATCTCAATTCTTGTCCAATTCTAATCCGCCTTCGACAAGCTCAGGCTGACAGTAGTTTCCATATTGAATGACATTAGGCGGGTGTGGGAAACTTAATGTCTTTACTAAATTTATCTATAATATTATGACACATACTTATAACATTACGGGCATGACGTGCGGGAATTGCGTAGCAAAAGTGAAAAGCGCTTTGCTTAAAATCGGCGATATCACTTCTGCGGAAATACAATTGCAGGCGCCGCAAGGCACCATAACCATGCAGGATCATATTGCCACGGATACGCTGCAGGCTGCATTATCACAAGCAGGAAACTATACCATTACAAGTGCGGATGGCGGCATGGCGCATACAGCGGAAGATAGCAGATCATGGTTGGAGACCTATAAGCCTATACTCCTCATTTTTGGCTACCTGCTCGGTATCACTTTATCTGTTGAATACATAAATGATGCTTTTTCACTTATGCGGTGGATGAATAATTTCATGGCAGGCTTTTTCCTTACCTTTTCCTTTTTTAAATTATTGAATCTGAAAGGCTTTGCTGAGAGCTACAGCATGTATGATATTGTAGCAAAAAGATGGAGCAACTGGGGTTATGTATATGCATTTTCAGAACTTGCCTTGGGAATTGCATTTCTCATCGGCTTTAATCCTATTATCACAAACGCTGCAGCGCTGGTTCTAATGTCGATAAGCCTCATAGGGGTTTTACAAAGCGTAATGAACAAAATGAAGATCAAATGTGCATGCCTCGGGGATGTATTTAATTTACCGATGAGTACACTTACTATTATTGAAGATGTCTTGATGATCGTTATGAGTGGCGGTATGTTGGTGATGTTGTTGCCCTGAGCAATCAAAATGCAGCCCTTTTTTGGGTGTTAAATTTAAATCAGGTAATTCCCGGTTTATTATTAATAGCGTATTTTTACAATGTTGAAAAAGCTGATAGCCATATTCTTCCTTACCGTATATGCGGCCACTTCTATGGGGGCTTCGGTGTACACCCATTATTGCATGGATAGCCGTGTAGGCACAAGCTTATGGCATGCCGAGGATGACAAATGCGGCAAATGCGGCATGACAGAGGAACAGGGCAAGGGTTGTTGCAAGGATGAACAACAGCTTATCAAATTGAACGCAGATCATAATCTGTCTTCAACCGCTGCGCTTCCCGATTTCTTTACTGCACCCGCCATCATTACAAAAACGATCACTTTTCCTGAAGTATTATTTATTTCGTTGGCTGCACATTTTCCCGCAAGCCATGCCCCTCCTGATATAGGTCCCGGCCTCAATATCATGCATTGCGTATTCAAAATTTAGAATATTTTAAAAATTCGGCTATCCTTCATTGATGGGTTAGCATGCCTGTGCAAACAGGATTTTTTTATTATTTAATTCTAAATCGTTTTCTGATGAAACTATTATCTCTTTTTCTGACAGTTTTATTTTTTACACTAACCGCTACTGCTCAGACCAACACCATATCTCTGCAAGCCAGTGGCCTTACCTGCAGCATGTGCAGCAATTCTATAAATAAATCTCTTAAGACGCTGCCATTCGTGGAAAGCATAAAGGCAAATATTAAAACCTCCACTTTTGACATCGCCATCAAACCGGGCACTGTTGCAGATTATGACCTGATGAAAAAGAAGGTTGAGGATGCCGGTTTCTTCGTGGCAAAATTTCTTGTAACCGTTCCTATGGCTGCAACTGATCTGAAAGCAAACTCAACAGTTTCCTTTCAGGACAAACGCCTCCGTTTTATTAACAGTCCGGCTGCTCAAAATGTTGCAGGTGACAAACAAGTCCGTATTGTAAGCAAAGGTTTTCTTTCTGCTAAAGAAGCCAAAAAACTGAAAATACCTACGTCTGCCACTCCTTCAAAAGAATACTATGTTACTATCTGATTCAGATCTGTTATCGGCGGGTCGTAAATGCTTTAAAACGGTATTAATTTTTATCATATTTCTAAGCATCAGTAAGCTAAGCCTTTCACAGGAGCTCTTTGTATTTACCGAACCTGCAAGTAACATGGCGGCGAAAACCATCGGTTTAAGATTGGGCAATTCCTTTATGAAAGAATCACACAACGGTAAAATAAATTACCACCTCATCCCCGAAGTGATGATCGGCCTGTCAAAAAAAATAATGTTTCACGGCGATATGTTCCTTAGCAATCGAAACAGCACGATGGTGAGTGAAGGCGGCAGTCTGTATGCGAAATACAGGTTTTACAGCATAGATGAAGTGCAGAAACATTTCAGGATGGCGGCATACGGCCGGTATAGCTTTAACAGTGCAGATATACACCAAGAAGAAATAAATCTTTACGGCCATAATACCGGGTGGGAAGGCGGATTGGTAGCAACGCAATTGCTGCATAAAGTTGCACTTTCTGCTTCTTCTTCTTACCTCACAGCACAGAATAACAACAATTACAAGTTTCCTACTGATTCTAAAGGAATGGTAAACAGGGAAGCGATAAATTATACATTTTCTGCCGGCAGGCTGATGTACCCGGAAGAATATACCGATTACAAGCAAACAAATATAAACCTGATGGTAGAGGTGCTGGGGCAATACAACACCGGGCTCAAAAAACATTACCTGGATATTGCACCGTCAATACAATTTATCATAAACAGCAGAAGCCGCATAGATCTTGCATATCGTTATCAACTGGCTTCCACGCTTTTAAGGACCGCACCTCAGGGTGTGTTCATCAGGTTAGAACACAATTTTTTTAACGCATTTTAAGCATCATTACATTAATCATTTATTAAAAACTTTTAAAAATAAATCTCATGAAAAAATTATCACTTATCACCGCAATGATCTTCAGCATCAGTTTTTCCTTTGCGCAATCTGCATTTAAAACAGAAAACATTAAAGTATGGGGCAACTGCGGTATGTGCAAAAGCAAAATTGAAAAATCAGCAAAACAGGCAGGCGCTAAATCTGCTGAGTGGGACGAAGAAAGTAAAATACTGAAAGTATCATACACCGGCGATAAAACAAACACTGCAAAGATCCAGCAGGCTATTGCCAAAACAGGATATGATACACAGGATTACACGGCAGATAATACCGCATATGCTAACCTGCATGGTTGCTGCAAATACGATAGAAAGGCAGATAAAGAAACCCCTATGTCTCCTAATCAGATTTGAAATACTCCCTAAAAACTTACAAATGAAAAATCTGATCACAATCTGTGCCTTGGCTATCACATCATTAGCAGCGTGCAACAACGATAAGCAAACAACTACTGCAGAAAATAAAGTAATCACAGATTCTGCGCTTAATTCAACCTTCGGCACTGCTTCAGCCGCGGGTGATAATACAGCTGCCTCCATGAAAGATATGGTGGGTCAGTATTTGCAGATAAAAAATGCGCTGGTAAATGATAACGGTGAAGAAGCAGCTACCGCAGGAAATGCTTTTGTGGCATCCATGGGAAAAATGGAAAAAACTACCATGGCCCCGGAGAAAGTCAAAATATGGGAAGATCTGTCTGAAAGTGCAAAGGAAATGGCGGGACACATTGGTATGAATCACGGCAAGATTGACCACCAAAGAGAGCATTTTGATATGCTGAGCAAAGACATGTATGATATGGTAACGGCTTTTGGTACAGATCAAACCCTTTATGTGGCACATTGCCCCATGTTCAACAAAAACAAAGGTGCTGATTGGCTCAGCGAAACAAAGGAGATCAAAAATCCCTATTACGGTAAAGAGATGCTTACCTGCGGAAAAATTAAAGAAGAGATCACACAATAGATGGCGGTATTAAAAAAAATATTTTTAGGGCTGCTTATTGTTTTTGTGATCCTTCAGTTTATAAGACCGGAGAGGAATATAAATTCAGGTATTTCAGCGAACGATCTCACAAAAACCATCGATGTTCCTGATAATGTACAGGCTATTTTAAAAAATTCCTGTTACGATTGCCACAGCAACAATACCAGGTATCCCTGGTATATGAATATTCAGCCCATGGGTTGGATAATGGCGAATCATGTGAACGCCGGCAAGAAAGACCTCAATTTCAGTGAGTTTGGTAATTATACGCTGCGGAGACAAAAAAACAAACTACGCGGTATAGAGGAGTCAATAGAAAAGGATTATATGCCGGTATATTCTTACACCATCTTACATGCAGATGCAAAGCTGAATGACGCTGAAAAAAAAATCATCGTTGATTGGGCATCCGCTGCCCAAGACAGCTTAGAACGAAAAAATTAAGTGTGCTAAATCCGATAGGAAATATTATCCTTAAAATTTTAAAAGCAATTTTCATCCGAAATAAAAATTGCTGCAAATAATACTATACACAAATGAAATATTTATTCCTGCTACTTATTATTTTTTCTGCATGGAGTGTTACTGCTCAGCATGAAGGGCACAATATGCCCGGTATGACAATGACGAAAGCAAAGCCTGTAGCTAAGGCTGTGCCGAAAGCCGCACCAAAAAAAGCTGTTACAAAAAAAACTGCGCAACCCGTAATATATACCTGCCCCATGCACCCCGAGATCCGAAGTTCAAAACCGGGGAACTGTCCTAAATGCGGAATGAAACTCGTGCCTGTAAAAGGAAAACCTGTTCCTAAGGCTGCAGTAAAGAAGCCTGCTCCAAAGAATGTTCCCAAAGCCGCGCCGGCAAAAACCGCTGCAGAAAAACCGCATGATATGTCTGATAGGAAAGCACATGACATGGGCAATATGGACATGAGCACAAACGCAAATAAGACTGCCGCCCAACCGGTCCAACCCGTGACATATACTTGTCCTATGCACCCGGAAATTCATGCAACAAAGCCGGGCAACTGCCCCAAATGCGGCATGCGTCTCGTAAAAGAAACGCCTAAAGCGGTTCCTCCTGCGCCGCCGGTTAATCATGATGGACCGGATATGAAAGGGCATGATATGCACAACATGGATATGGCTCCCTCTCCTTTGGAGAGGGCGGGGGGTGAGGTTCAAAAAACACCTTCAACATACACCTGCCCCATGCATCCGGAAGTACGATCTCCCAACCCCGGCAACTGCCCGAAGTGCGGGATGAAGTTGGTAAAAGAAAAACCAAAGGGGCAACCGGAAGGGATGGACCATGGTGTTATGAATATGAGTGATAACTCTGCTACTATGGAGAATATTATGCTTGCCAAAAAGAATTTAGGACCCATAAGAACTATTGCGTCTGCAATTGCACCGAGGACAGTGGTTTATCACTTATACATCAGGGATACTGTTGTCACTTTCGGTAAGAAACCTAAAAGAGCTATTGCGGTGAACGGTCAGATACCTATGCCGACCCTCACTTTCACGGAGGGTGACACCGCAGAGATATGGGTGCACAACGAATTAAAAGAAATGACGTCTTTGCACTGGCATGGCCTCTTTTTACCCAATAAAATGGATGGTGTTCCTTACCTCACCCAAATGCCCATCAAGCCGGGCGCAACCTATTTGTATAAATTTCCTATCGTGCAGCACGGTACGCATTGGTATCACAGCCACAGTGGCTTGCAGGAGCAAATAGGCATGTACGGTGCCTTTATCATGAATAAAAGAGAGGAATGGGATATTCCCACCATACCCGTTGTTTTAAGTGAATGGCTGGACATGAACCCGGAAGAAGCGCATCGCAGTTTGCGGGCGGCTACGGATTGGTTTGCTGTGCAGAAAGGTGCTGAGCAGACTTATGCTGAAGCAATAAAATTAGGGTGGTTTAAGACAAAATTAAACAATGAATGGAAGCGGATGAATGCCATGGATCTTACGGATATCTATTACGATAATTTTCTGATCAACGGCCAAAACCAAAACGAGCAGCCACAATTTAAAGCAGGCGATAAAGTAAGATTGCGCATAGCCAACGGCGGAGCCTCAGACTATTTTTGGCTTAGTTATTCCGGTGGTAAAATAACAGTTGTGGCTACTGATGGTAATGATGTAGAACCTGTGGAGGTTGACAGGTTAATTATTGCTGTTTCTGAAACGTATGATGTAGTAGTTACGATTCCTGATAATAAAAGTTATGAATTCTTGGTAACACCGGAAGACCGTACAAAATATGCATCCATGTGGCTTGGCAGCGGCGAAAAAGTGCCTGCGGTAAAATGGAACAGGCCAAAATATTTTGCGGGCATGAGGATGATGAATGATATGATGGATATGACCGGCAACATGATACAGATGGAAGGTATGGCAATGAAAAACCAGATAATGGATATGAACACAGTTATGTATCCGGAAATTACAGGTGAGGAAATCCGCAATCCCAAAAAGGTGCAAAGGACGGAGAAGAGTGCAGCCGGTAGAAAACAGACCAGGCCTGTTCCGGATCCCCGGGATGGAGTAACCGAACAGATGCCTGCCTCTACTGCAGGCGGGGACCACAGCGGTCACAATATGGCAGGCATGGATATGGTTCAAAGCAATTCCGATATGGTGTCTCTTAATTATGAAATGTTACGGGCTCCTGAAAAAACCACCTTACCAAAAGGTCCGTGGCGAGAGATAAAATTTGACCTCACCGGTAATATGAACCGTTATGTGTGGAGCCTGGATAACAGAGTAGTTTCTGAAAGCGATAAGATACTTATCAGAAAAGGAGAAAATGTAAGGATCATCATGTTCAACAACAGCATGATGCGCCACCCCATGCACCTTCACGGGCATGACTTCAGGTTACTGAACGGGCAGGGAGAGAATGCTATCCTGAAAAATATTATTGACATCATGCCAATGGAAACAGACACAATAGAATTTAATGCAAATGAGCGCGGTGGCGATTGGTTTTTCCATTGCCATATTCTCTACCACATGATGAGTGGCATGGGTAGGGTTTTTTCATACAATAATCCGTTGATTGATAAAACAGATATAACCGATCCCAAATTTGCACGGCGCAAATTAAACGCTGAGGACTCAAAGTTGCATCCTATGGGTAGTATAGGGTTGGAAACCAACGGCAGCGATGGGGAGTTTATGATGTCAGGCACCCGCTTTAAGTTATCTACAGAATGGCGATTGGGATTCAAAGCTATGCATGGAACCGAGTCAGAAACTAATTTCGGCAGGTATCTTGGAAGGAATCAATGGGTTTTCCCTTTTATCGGTTTCGATTATCATCGCAATAAGATTGAAAACACGAGTGAAAAAAATCTTTTCGGTCAATCTAGCAATCAAAATAACAGGAAAGCATTTGTAGCAGGTATTCAATATACGCTCCCTATGTTATTTATTGCTGAGTCCAGAATAGACAGTAAAGGGAAATTTCGGTTCCAACTCTCCCGTGAGGATATACCGATTGCTCCCAGGTTAAGATTGAACCTTGCAGGGAATTCGGATAAAGAGTATACAGCAGGATTAAGATACATCGTAACAAAATATTTCGGTATCTCTACGCATTATGATAGTGATATGGGATATGGCGCAGGCATCACGTTCACCTATTAAATTTTTTATTTTTAAACACATAAAATCCAAACAATGAAATCACTTATTATCCTGATCGTCGTTTTAATGGTAGGAACTGCAAGCTTTGCACAGACTAAAACAACACATCGCCACGGCACAAAAACCGCAGCACACAAACATGCTGTAAAAAAGTATACCTGTCCCATGCACCCTGAAGTGGTTAGAAGTTAGGCAGGTAAATGTCCTAAATGCAATATGAAACTGGTAGCTGTAAAAAAGATGAAAAAAAATGCCGTTTGGGCTGAAAGGCCAAAAGTGGAGCATGAAAAAATGTAAATAATAATTTCACAATTAAGAAATATAACATGAGCCACCAACACAACCCCGAACTTCTCGCTGCACTGCATAAATGTGCAGACGCATGTAATCATTGCGCAACTGCATGCCTGGATGAGCAGGATGTAAAGATGATGGTTAAATGCATTAAACTCGATCTTGATTGCGCACAGATCTGCAGCCTTACTGCTGCACTCATTGCACGAGGATCTGAACACGGTAAACATTTATTAAAAGAATGTGCTGAAGTATGTAACGCCTGCGCCGATGAATGTGAAAAACATGCATCTATGGGCATGGAGCATTGCAAAAAATGCGCAGAGGCATGCAGGGCATGTGCAATAGCTTGTGCCAGCTAATTTTATAAAAGGTGGAACTATCGTTGCACCTTTTTTTATCCAAAAGAATTAGAATTCAATCCTAAACTTTTAAAACACAACCTCATGAAATTAAAATTATTAGCGGCATTTGTAATTGCTTTTTCTTTTATTGCATGCAGTTATAACAAAACAGAAACCGCAAAAACTGAAACAGTTACAGATAACATGAAAACAGATTCCATGGCCGGGAACATGGATGAAATGAAAAGCGATGGAGGCTTAATGGCTTCTATGGCGACTATGATGGACAAAATGAGCAGCATAAAAATGAGCGGGGATTTTGATATGGATTATGCCAATATGATGATTGAGCACCATCAGGGAGCGCTTGATATGTCAAACATAGAACTTGCCAAGGGCTCTGACGAAACCATGAAAACCATGGCCCGGAATATCATAACCAAACAGACCGCAGACATTGTAATGCTTCGGGAAATGGTTCAGACCGGCAAACCATCCGGCATGAAACACGGTGAAGGAGAAATGGAGAAAATGCATGCAGATATGAAAACTCAGATGTCTTCAATGCAAATGACCGGCAATCTTGATAAGGATTTTGCAACAATGATGATCGCACACCATGAGGGCGGCATGAAAATGTCTAAAGCTCTTTTGGCAAATGGCATGAATGATAAACTTAAAGACATGGCTAAGAAGAGCATAAGCGGGGAAATGAAAGAGATAAGTGAATTTAAAGCTTGGTTAGGTGCCAATAACTAGTTTTTATAAAACATAAGATTATCAATAATTCAACATCAAAACTTTCTTACACCTGTCCCATGCATCCTGAAATTGTGCAGGATAAAGCGGGAAATTGCCCAAAATGCGGAATGGCATTGGTTCCGGTGAAACCTGAGCAGGTATTATCAGTTTCAGATGCTACAACTGCTAATGGTGACCCTGAAGATCATACAGCCCATCAAAACAATAATAAAGGGAACCATAACCTGAATATTTCCCCGCAAGTTTTTCAAAAATATACCTGCCCCATGCATCCCCATATCTTACAGGATGCCCCGGGTAACTGCCCTCTTTGCGGAATGAAACTCGAGCCCGTAGCCGGTAAATCCACGGGTAAGGTAAACCATAGCGGCATGATCGCTGATTTTAAAAAACGGTTTATTCTTGTTTTAATACTTACTATTCCCATCATGGCTTTATCGCCCATGATTCAGCAATGGCTGAATTTTCAGATCAACTATCCCGGTTCAGAATATGTGTTGCTGTTTCTCTCTTCAGTTGTATTCTTTTACGGTGGTTGGCCTTTTTTAAAGGGCCTGGTAAATGAAGCAAGGGTAAAGAACCCGGGTATGATGTTTTTGATCGGCTTTGCAATTTCTGTTGCGTACATATATAGTGTAGCAACTGTGTTTGGGTTGGACGGTATGGATTTTTTTTGGGAGTTGGCAACGCTGATACTCATCATGCTTTTGGGCCATTGGATTGAAATGAAATCGGTTGCCGGCGCATCAAGGGAACTGGAATTGCTTGTGCAGTTAATGCCTGATGATGCTCATTTGGTTCAGGGTGAAAACACCGTTGATGTAAAAACTGCAACACTTAAAGCGCAGGATATTGTACTGATCAAGCCGGGCGAAAAAGTTGCGGCTGACGGCATAATATCAGAAGGCGAAAGTTATCTGAATGAATCTATGCTCACAGGCGAAAGTAAGCCGGTTCAAAAAGTAAAAGGTGATAAAGTAATTGCGGGCGCCATAAATGGAAACGGTTCTATAAAAGTATCTGTGACGCATGCTGCATCAGATTCTTATCTTTCACAGGTTATAAAGCTGGTGGATGATGCACAGAGATCAAAATCTAAAACACAATTACTGGCAGATACTGCGGCTAAATGGTTAACAGTAATTGCCATCATTGCAGGCATCAGTACTTTTTTATATTGGTACATGACGGGGCAATCATTGGCCTTTGCTATGGAAAGAATGGTAACGGTAATTGTAATTTGTTGTCCTCACGCTCTGGGATTGGCGGTGCCATTGGTAGTAGCTAAATCTACCGCCCTATCAGCAAAGAACGGTTTACTGATCAAGAACAGGACTGCATTTGAAAATGCAAGGAAAATAACTACGATTGTTTTTGACAAAACCGGTACACTTACCGTCGGAAAATTTGAAGTATCAAAAATTGTAACGCTGATCAAAGAACTAAATGAAAATGAACTCATTCGCTTGGCATCTGCCTTAGAACAAAAGTCGGAACATCCTATTGCCACCGGCATCTTGCAGAAAGTAAAAGAGTTAAAACTTGTAATCCCCC
>JBGTJG010000328.1:0-3083 GCA_041745235.1 Ferruginibacter sp.
AAAACACCCAATCGGATCTGTAACATTTTAATTTCTTCCGATACACCGTAAGTAATGGCTGCTGATACCAGGTTAAACGGTGCAAGTAAAACACCACCACCGAATGATGTGTGTATTTTATCAGATTTTGCTCCGGGCAACCACACCCTGCCGTTATCCATAAACGCGATCAATCCCGCTTTACCGTTAAAAATGTATGACCTTACCTTTTTAATGTACCTCAATTCTGTGTTGTTGTATAAAGTAGTTTCTCCGCTGAACCGCTCTCTTCTGAAAGCACGGAGATCTTCACTTTGTCCTATCGACGGATATTGATAGAACAGCGGTGTGCCACCGGTAATAGTAGACGCTCCCGTTTTAACAGCAAGAGAGAATTTGGGAATAAGCGGAATAAAGAATTGGAGATTTCCGGTAAACCTTTGGAATGATCTTTCATTTTGCTTCAGATTTTGCGTATGCCTGGCCATAAGGGAGAATGTAACACCCTTCTGTGGCAATATTGAATCTTTTACATCTGCAAAATCATATTTGATCTGTGCACCGGCAAAATTATCCGGTTCAAATATGTTTGGTGTTAAGGCGAAGCCGCTTTTTGTAATAAATCTTGCTGTATCCTCAAGCACTTTTACCCGTTGGTAAAAACTTAAAATATTTACACTGCTTTTTTTAAATCTTCTTGTCACTCCCAGATTTGCCATTGCCTCTTCAGACCGCATCCTGTAAAAGTTCCTGTTTCTTGTTATAAAAGGAGTTTCGTTACCGAGGCCGAAAAAATTAAGCCATCTTTCCTGATCATAATTAGCCTTAGTGTTTAAATCCCATTGACCGAAAAGTTTCGGGAAAAGACCTGTGTATGTTGTACTGAATGCCTGTTGAAGCAGGGAGTAATCTACATCTATGCTCTGCCTGGATGCAAAAGGTGTCTTACGCCATTTCTTATTCAGAAACTGGTAGCGGACACCTACAAAAAATCTATCCCAGTCATTGTAGCCGAAATGCGGTACGAGGCCTTTCTTATCCGGGAAAAATGCCATATAATTATATACATGCACTGAGCTGTCCTCGGATAAACGCATTCTTGTACTGCTGCCTTTTTGAAAATAATTGTTGGCATTGTCGTAAATGTAATTTCGCTTGTTTCCGTTAGCTGTAGATTCATCAGTAATTGAATCCCTTTCATTTCCTCCTATTATCCTCGTATTTATTTCTCCGTTCATCTTACCGGTGATCCTGTAAACATCATTACCCCCAATCCCGTATATCCTTATTTCATCTGTTTCATTTTCCTTAAAAATACGGCTGTAGAAGGGGCTGCGGGACTTCTGACGATTTGCATCCAGATCAAAAACATTTACTGAAGTTTCATCATTTGCCAGGTGATTGATCTCAAAATATTCACTCTGCTTCGTACCCACTACTTCAGGTTGTTCAGATGTGAGTAGGTAATAATCTGTTGCATATTCAATCAGATGAGAGCGGCGTGATTTTAATTTTGCAATGAGCGTATTTCCCCTGATAGCAAAAATTTCAGGCGGCATATTCTTTATTGCAGATTCGATAACGTTATCTGTCAGCTGTGTCTGCATATCAGCTGCAATGGCTTCCCAGTCAGACCGAACCAGCTTATTAGAAAAAATCCTGTCAATAACCCTGTTTATTGTAGCGTAGGCTCTTACATCATCTATTGTATGGTCAAATTCCTGAAAATATTTCATGCCGGATACCCTTACAACCAGGTTAAGCAAAAAACCGTCACGGGTAGAGTATGCCTGGTCACGGTCAGTGGGTACAGGTTCATACACTGTTTTATCTCCCTGCTTTGTAATGCCCCATTTCCACTGATCAGCATGGCGGTCAAAATCTCCGATGAGAAAATCAAGCAACCTGGCTCTTACAAAAGACTGCTGGTTTACAGAATGATTATTATCACCGAGAATTTTCGGGAATATATCTTCTGTGTCCAGAAACTCTGTAAAGTTTCCGAGATTGTCTGCTTCACTCCAATCGCCTTTTGGCCTTTGTTCAAGTAAGAAAACTTCTCCTGCATATTTCTTTTTTGCGGAATCGAGGGCCTTTTGTTCCGGTAAATAATAGTACACCGGATTGGTATGGCGAACCCCAACTGCTTTTGCCAAAGCGGGTACACCCAAAGCGCCGTACGGATTTGACATCGAAACTTCATCATTTACCACAGCGGCAAGGAATGTCCCGTGAAAAATTTTGGGAATTACTTTATCCAGAGATTTATCAACCGATCTTAATGCATATTCCTTATTACCGGCAGTTTTTATCTGAAGTGATTTAGATTGATTGCTTCCGCCTTCTTTAAATGATATCATACCGCCTCTAAGCGTATCCAGCCACATCACAGGCAATCTTACAGGAGTAGTCCATTCCTTACGGTAATTGTGCCCCCACAAAGACTGATAATATGCAGATTTTGCATATTGCGGGCCTGCACTCACTGTTCTGAATCGCATGGTATCATCCGCCCTGCCGGATTGTGCATAAGAGCCGGAACAGTAAAAAATAAAAAAAGCAATAAAACTGCTGATAATAGTAGAGTTTTTCACGAAACCTATTTTGGTTGCACATAATCGTCTAAAACTCTGCCAAAATCACCCGATTACCATGTCCTTACGTGATAAGAGCCTATTTGAGAGTAAAATATATTTAAATTTATAGAAAGATCCCGCTATTTCACGACATTTTTGCAAACCTGAACAGGCGGGTATCCGTTTTGATTCTGATATCCTACACTATGAGCAATTATCCATTATGAATATTATTCCGCTGGCTGAGCGCCTTCGCCCCGTTACCCTTGATCAGCTTATAGGACAAAAACACCTTACAGGCACAGGCAGCATATTGCGTACTGCTATTGAAAATGGCAAGGTTCCCTCCATGATCCTATGGGGTCCGCCCGGCGTAGGGAAAACTACCATTGCCAATATTATTTCCAATACGCTGAATCAACCTTTCTATACCCTGAGCGCTATCTCTTCAGGCGTAAAAGACATTCGGGAAATAATTGAAGAAGCTAAAACGAAACAGGGAGCTATCCTTTTTATAGATGAGATACA
>JBGTJG010000329.1:0-5593 GCA_041745235.1 Ferruginibacter sp.
ACGCCAGGGCTTGCCGTAAGTACACAGGCTCTTATCATTATCACCGAAGATCTGCCGCCCTTTTTTATGAGGCCTGCCATAGGTCACTCTTGCAATTAGTTTAAGCGTATCATTTCCTTTCATTTTTTCTATAGGATAATCAACCGGATACCAGCTCATATCCATCGGTGATAGATCATCTTTCACATAAGGATTGTTTTGCTGCAAAGAATCTGTTGGCAACAGACCGGGAGAAGCATTGTTATTTTCTCGTTCCCTGCAGGAAATATAAACTACAACGAAAAAAAATAAATATATAATACTGTGAAACTTCATGTTGTTTTTATTAAAAGCATACCATTATTTACCTAAAATACTTCTCCGATAAAATTAGCGAAAGTAAATGCGTAAAAAAATATTTAAAAGTCTAAACACTAATCCTTTTCCTTAATTGATCTGCCCGCCTAAGGGCAAAGGCCTTTAGTTCCTGAAAAAATATGTTATAATGCTCTTTTATCTTTTCCTTATTGCTTAAAAAAATGCGGGATGCTGTTTCAACTTCGCTGATGTAGGCTGCCCGGTGTTTTAATCCCATAAATGCTTTCTGCATACCGACATCTGATCGGTAATTATAAAGCCAATCCTGTGCTTTCATATGCGGAAACATCATGGCGAAGCCTACGGGAAAATGAGGAGCATGCTGAAGCAGTATCGCGTATGTGTTTTCTGTAAACTGTTTTAATGCAACAGGCTCTGCAAATAATGTTTCATCATTCGCCAGAAAGTAATCATATACAACATCTGTAAAGGCACCGGCATATAGGCGATAAGCGGGACGAAAATATTTTTTTATTTCCTGAGTAGCAGGGTGTGCATCTGTAAAATCATCAATTGCCCGATGAAGCTTAATGCCCGCTTGTATTTTTTCAGGATAATCAAATTGCTTTTTCCCCTTTACAAAATCACTTATCATGTTACCAAGAAGAAGATTGGGATCATTGAAGGAGAGATATGCATGGGCGAGGTAATTCATATTTATTCCTTACAAACTATTTATATTTTATAAATTTCACAATATCTGTAACCAAGGCGGGCATAATCGGCAGTGCCGGATCTGAATATGTGGCGGTATTTTTTTTTACGTCTGCGGATGATTCTTTTAAGATATGATTCATGCCGCTGATTATTTTTAGCGTTGCAGCAGGGTTACAGGATTTAAGCATTTGCCCTTCTTTCACTTCTACCTGTAAGTCTGTGGTACCCTGAAGGATTAAGATAGGGATGCGAATTTTACTGATCTCTGCACAGGGATCATATTTCATCCATGATGCCATATAAGGCTGTACTGAGGGCCGCAGTATGAAGAGTAAATTTTTAGGGACAGAGTCTAATTTTTTGCCCTCTCTTAAAATAGCAAGCATAGAATCTACCGGGCCTGCCATGGCGGGAGCTCCTTTATCCAATTGCCATTTTATTATTTTATCGATTCTTTCCCCGGCGCCGGCAATGGAGATATAGCCGCTCACTTTTACCTGCTGCACAGCCGCCATAGCTATCAGTGACCCTTCGCTGTGGCCGGCTATAAATGTTTTTTTAATGCGCCTGTCCTTTTTCATGAGCCTTGCCCAAAGCGCAAGATCAGTGATGTAATCATCAAAGCGGAGGTCTGCTTCTTTCTTTCCTGCCGCACCGCTCGCAGCAATACCGCGTTTATCTATCAGCAATGTGGCTATGTTTTCTTTTGCCAATGCTTCTGCAAGCAGCCTGTAAGAATTTGCCTTTACACCGAGCGGATTGTTCCCGTTACGATCCGTAGGGCCGGAGCCCGCCTGCAAAATCATAAGAGAAAACTTTTTTAATTTTGAAGGGATAATAAGGGTGCCTTTTAACTCGCCGGTAAGGGTAGATAATATCTTCTCTTCGGCAGAAAACTGTGCCGGGGCCTTAATGGCAATTGAGGACAGGATTAATACAAATAAAAGCCGCATCAATTATTTTTAAGTGAAGGTAAAAGGAATAATTATGTGCAACACAGGTGATTTAGGTTTTGAGGTTTTATATTTTATTTTGTAAAACGTTTCAGATGTAAACTATCTGATCTTAAATAATCAACATTATCTCTTGGACAATTGGCATAATTTGCAACACATTATATTTCATTCAGATAATCGCACAGCCAACAAATTAAATTAAGCAACAGAACAATAATAATTATGGAAAATACAGGAGATATCAGCAAATGCCCTTTTCACAACGGAACAATGAAGCAGGCTGCTGCCGGGGAAGGAACAAAAAATCGTGATTGGTGGCCCGATAAATTGAATGTGGGCATACTGCGCAGCCATTCCTCTTTGTCTGATCCGATGGACAAAGACTTTGATTATGCAGAAGCCTTTCAACAATTAGATCTGCATGCGCTGAAGGGAGACCTCCATGCGCTTATGACCGACTCACAGGATTGGTGGCCTGCAGACTTTGGGCACTACGGCGGATTATTTATACGCATGGCATGGCACAGTGCGGGAACTTACCGTGTGTTTGATGGCCGCGGTGGCGGCGGCATGGGTATGCAGCGCTTTGCACCGCTCAATAGCTGGCCGGATAATGTAAACCTTGATAAAGCCCGCCGCTTGTTGTGGCCGATCAAACAGAAGTATGGCAAAAATATTTCGTGGGCAGATCTCATGATCCTTGCTGGAAATGTTGCCCTGGAAAGCATGGGCTTTAAAACATTTGGTTTTGCCGGTGGCCGTGCGGATGTGTGGGAGCCTGCTGAGGACGTGTATTGGGGTTCAGAAAATACCTGGCTCGGTAACGAAGACCGGTATGGTAAAGGTGTGGAAGGTGTGGCGGCACATGGTGTTGTCTCGACTGATGAAGATCCTCAGGGAGAGATACATTCCCGCGATTTGAAAGAACCATTAGGTGCTGCACACATGGGTTTGATCTATGTAAATCCTGAAGGACCGGACGGTAATCCTGACCCCATCGCCGCTGCAAAAGATATTCGTACAACATTTGGCCGCATGGCCATGAATGATGAAGAAACCGTAGCACTAATTGCCGGCGGACATACATTCGGTAAAACACATGGCGCATCTACTTCTGACCATGTAGGGAAAGAGCCGGAAGCTGAAGCCGCAGAACAACAGGGCTTTGGCTGGGCAAACAGCTTTGGCTCCGGCAAAGCAGGCGATACCATAACCAGCGGCTTGGAAGTAACCTGGACAACCACGCCCACACAATGGAGCAACAATTATTTTGAAAATCTTTTTGGCTTTGAATGGGAGCTGACCAAAAGCCCGGGCGGTGCACACCAGTTTGTCGCAAAAGATGCAGGGGAAATTATCCCCGATGCATTTGATCCTTCAAAGAAGCATCGTCCTACCATGCTTACCACGGATCTGTCCATGAGAATGGATCCGGCATATGAAAAAATCTCCAGGCATTTTCTGGAAAACCCGGATGCTTTTGCTGATGCGTTTGCACGTGCGTGGTTCAAACTCACACACAGGGATATGGGCCCGATCAGCAGGTATCTCGGCCCGGAAGTACCCACAGAAGAATTGCTTTGGCAGGATCCGATCCCGGCAGTTGATCATGCGTTGATAGACAACAATGATATCTCTGCATTAAAAGGTAAAATTTTAAGTGCGGGGTTATCCGTATCTGAATTGGTTTCTGTTACCTGGGCTTCTGCCTCTACCTTCCGTGGGTCTGACAAGCGTGGCGGTGCCAATGGTGCCCGCATTCGCCTGGCGCCGCAAAAGGACTGGGAAGTAAATAATCCTATTCAGTTAGCAAAAGTATTGAGTGCACTGGAAGCTATCCGGAAAGGTTTTAATGACTCTGATAATGGCGGCAGGAAAATTTCCATCGCTGATCTTATTGTACTTGCCGGATGTGCTGCGGTGGAGAAAGCAGCGAAGGACGGGGGCGTTGATATTTCAGTGCCTTTCACGCCCGGCCGTATGGATGCTACGCAGGAAAAAACTGATGAAGAATCATTTAAATACCTGGAGCCGGCGGCTGATGGATTTAGAAATTACCGCAGGTTTCATATTCCTGCTACTACAGAATCAATGCTGATAGACAAAGCGCAACTTCTTACGCTTACGGTACCGGAGCTAACGGTGCTGATTGGTGGTATGCGTGCGCTTAATACAAATTTTGACGGCTCCAAACACGGCATATTTACGGACAGGCCGGGTGTACTGACAAATGATTTTTTTGTGAACCTGTTAGACATGAATACTGCATGGAAGGCAATGGGACAGGATAAGGAATTGTATTTAGGTACAGATAGGAAAACAGCTGAGCCAAACAGGAGTGCCACCCGTGCAGACCTGGTATTCGGTTCCAATTCTGAACTGAGAGCTCTTGCAGAAGTGTATGCAAGTGCAGATGCAAATGAAAAATTTGTAAGGGATTTTGTAGCTGCTTGGGATAAGGTGATGAATTTGGATAGGTTTGATGTAAGGAGAAGTATGGTGTGAAGGTTGCGGGGGGTATATGATTAAAAAATGGGTTCTAACAAGAACTTTTAAACCCAATCAAAGCAGTTATTTTTGCTTCCTGAAAAAAAGTTATGTTTTATGAGCAAAGGCCCCGTTTCCAATTTTATTGAACACCACTACCGCCACTTTAACGCAGCGGCATTAATGGATGCTGCGAAAGGATATGTAACCCATCTTGATGAAGGCGGTAAAATGATGATCACTCTTGCGGGTGCAATGAGCACTGCAGAACTCGGACTTAGCCTTGCAGAAATGATACGGCAGGATAAAGTATCCATCATCAGTTGCACGGGTGCAAACCTGGAAGAAGATATCATGAACCTCGTGGCGCACTCGCATTATAAAAGAGTGCCGCATTACCGCGACCTGAGCCCCCAGGACGAATGGGACCTTCTGGAGAATCATTATAACCGTGTAACTGATACCTGTATTCCTGAAGAAGAAGCATTCAGGAGATTGCAGCAACATATCCATAAAATATGGAAAGATGCGGATGATAAAGGCGAAAGTTATTTCCCGCATGAGTACATGTACAAAATGTTGCTGAGCGGTGTGCTGGAGCAGTACTATGAGATTGACCCGAAAAACAGCTGGATGCTTGCGGCCGCCAAAAAAAATATTCCTATTGTAGTGCCGGGCTGGGAAGACAGTACCATGGGAAATATTTTTGCTTCTTACATTATTAAAAAGGAAATGAAGGCCACGACCATGAAGAGCGGCATTGAGTACATGGTTTGGCTGGCAGATTGGTATAAAAATAATTCGGCCGGAAAAGGTGTAGGTTTCTTCCAGATTGGTGGCGGTATTGCCGGCGATTTTCCAATTTGTGTAGTACCGATGATGTATCAGGATCTGGAGATGCATGATGTACCTTTCTGGAGTTATTTCTGCCAGATATCAGATTCTACCACATCATACGGCTCGTACTCCGGGGCTGTACCGAATGAAAAAATTACCTGGGGCAAGCTGGATATTAAAACACCTAAATTTATTGTAGAAAGCGATGCGACCATTGTGTGCCCGTTGATTTTTGCATGGATATTGGGATGGTAAGAGGCAAACATAAGATCTGAGATTAAAGACATAAGATAAAAACA
>JBGTJG010000330.1:0-10220 GCA_041745235.1 Ferruginibacter sp.
ATAAAGAATAACATAGGGTGCTTCGTGTACTTTGTGATCCTTCTTTTTATTTTAGTGTCCGTCGTGGTTTTTCGTCTACTTTAATTAGTAAATGAGCTAGCTGATTAATTTTTTAAAAAAATTGAGATATAGCAAAAAAAGATATAGTTTACTCAAAGAATTTATAGACCATTCGTTCGGGCCGCTTTTCTAAGTATTATTATTATTAGCTCAATAACAGGTAGACATCTTCCTGTTCAATAAAATCACAAAATCTTATAAAATATAATCGAAAAAAGCTTTCTTTATATCTCCTTGCTAAATCATTTAAAGACCCATTTTTAAAACTGGTGCCACAATATGAGAAGAAGAAATTTTATAAAATCTGCAATGGTAGGAACGACTGCTGCCTTAATCGGAAGCCCTTTGCTTAAAGCCAGCGGAGCTGTAAGCGGGACAGCCGCATCAAAATTAAAAATAACGAAGATCAGGTATTATGCGGCTCCGGGTTATAATAAACCCCTTTTTAATCAGGCACGAGGTATAGTAGAGATAGAAACAGATGGCGGCATTATCGGCATCGGAGAGGGTGGGTCTAAAGATATGATTGAGCAATGTGCGCAAATGATGATCGGTGAGGATCCGTTTAGAATTGAACACATTTGGCAAAATGTTTACCGCGGTATGTTTTATCCTCCCGGAAGAGAAAAGCTGCATGCACTTGGAGCTTTAGAAATGGCCCTATGGGATATTAAGGGCAAAGCATTGGGAGTTCCTGTATACGATCTGCTTGGAGGCTCAACACGTGAGTTTGTAGAATGTTACGCTACAGGTTTTAGCGCATCAAAAGCAACAACAGAAGAAGAAAGAGCAAGGGACTGCATAAAGGCGGGGTTAAGAACTTACCGCATTGGCCCAACCGGCGGAAGTGGTGAAGCACCTTTTGACTTTTATCAAAATGCAAAAAAAACAATAGAACTGTGCAAAAGAATTGACGGAGCGGTTGGAGGTGGAGGTAATTGGGCAATTGACTTGCATACCCGTTTCGACTTGACGGAAGGTGTCAAGATTTGTAATGCACTTGAAGCCCTGGAACCGTATTTTGTAGAAGACATTATAAGATCTGAAAATCCGGGAGTGTATAAATCGGTTCGACAAATGACGAAAGTGCCAATAGCAGTTGGCGAACAGTTTGGAGACAGGTGGGATATCAACGATTTAATTGAAAACAGGTTGATTGATTATACACGGGTTACCCTGCCTAATACCGGTGGCATTTCAGAATATAAAAAGATATGTTCGATGGCTGAGACTCACTACGTGGGAATGATCCCACATTTTACAGGTCCTTTGTCTACGGCTGCCCTTGTACACGTACTCGGATCGAGCTCTCCCAACAGATGCATGATGGAGCTAGGGGGCGGCGCACCGGAAAGACCTGCTTATTTTAATGATGATTATGTACTCTTTAAAAACGGTAAATTATATCTTAATCAGGCACCAGGATTGGGAGTGAAGTTTGACCGGAAAAAAGCAGATTTTGTAATGGAGGTAACGGCTAAAACAAAATTTGCTCATCCTGTTTTAAAAAGTCCCGATGGGGCTATTCATAACTGGTAAATTAAAACTATTGTTCCAAATTAATATATCGAAAACTAACACTTCTTCCCTTTTAAACTTTTTTACTTAAAAACAATTGCGATGAAAAAAATTTTAACGCTGCTATTTTCAGTAATGCTTCTGTGCCAGAGTTACTTATACGCACAAAATATTAATGTTACCGGTAAAGTAACCGGACCCAACAATGAAGCTCTTTCCGGCGTAACCGTTACTATCCGTGGTACTAACCGCGGAACTACAACCAATGAGAATGGAAGTTTTTCTATTAGTGCTCCCAGGAATTCTACATTGGTACTTTCTTCGATTGGTTTTGGAGAGCAGACAGTAAACGTGGGTTCGCAAAATGTCATTAATGTTCAAATGACCGGCGATGCAAAGAACCTGGATGATGTGGTAGTAACCGCCTTAGGCATTAGAAAAGAAGCAAAAAGGCTCGGCTATGCCACTGCAACAGTAACTTCAGACCAGATATCGACAAACAGGACTCCAAACGTTGTAAGTGGTTTGCAGGGAAAATTGGCAGGAGTTAATATCACTACCATGGGAACGGGTCCTGCCGGCTCGGCTAAGATTCGTATTCGTGGTCAGTCGTCTTTTAGCAGTGTGAATAGCCCGCTGATAGTGATTAACGGCGTTCCTATGGATAACACCAACTTTGCATTGGGCGGAGGTGTGGGCCCCAGAGCAGGGCAGGTAAACAGTACTGACGGTGGTGATGGCCTTTCAAGCATTAACCCTGATGATATAGAGTCTATGACAGTGTTAAAAGGTGCTGCTGCCTCGGCCTTATATGGTTCCCGGGCCAAAGATGGGGTGGTAATGATCACCACTAAAACCAGGGGTACAAGTAAAGGAATAGGAGTAGATTATAACATCAATTATACAGAAGACACTCCCTTGGATTTTACTGACTTCCAGTATGAATACGGACAGGGGGAAAGAGGGGTTAGGCCCACTACTGCCTTTCCTCAATCTGCTGTGTGGAGTTTTGGAGAAAAATTTCAGCCGGGCATGACCCAGGTGTTATTTGACGGAAAAACTTTTCCTTATGAACCTGTATACAACAGGTACAAAAAGTTTTACAGAACAGGTAAAAATCTCACTAACACAGTTACACTTTCCAATAGCGGAGAAAACGGAGGTTTCAGCCTGTCTTTATCAAATACAGACAATTCAGGTATTATGCCTAATTCTAAGTTTAACAGGAAATCTATTAATCTTGGATTTACGCAGAATATTGCAAAAGGGTTGACCGTACAGGGGAATACAAATTATTCTAATGAACAAAATACCAATCCTCCACAGGTAAATACCCAGGACATGGCTGTTCCCACAGTATTATTTACTTTGGCCAATTCAATGCCATTTTATGCAATGGAACAAAATCAGACACTGCCTGACGGAAGGGAATTTGTGATGTCAAGATTTCTGGTAAGAAACAATCCGTACTATTCTGTTAATAAGCGTTTTGAAAACATACAAAGAGACAGGCTTATTGGAAATATCGCTTTAAGATACCAGATCAATAGCTGGATGTATATACAGGGACGAATTGCACAGGATATGTTTACCCGTTACCAGGATTACAATATACCTAACGGTTATGCCCCCATTCCCGCAGCTCCAACCGGTTTTATCAACGGTTCTTATACGCAGGACGTAAGGAGATTTAGAGAAAGAAATTATGACTTCCTGTTAGGTGCTAACCGTAAAATAGGCGATTTTGGTGTGGATGTGACACTGGGTGGTAACCAAATGTATCGCCGAAGTGAATATAACAGCGTAACAGTGACCGATTTTGTCCAGCCGGGATTGTACACCATTATGAATGGAAGGATAAAAGACCCGCTATATAGCAAGTCTGAAAGAAAGGTAAATTCTTTATACGGCGCTGTAGAGTTCTCTTATAAAAGTTTACTGTTTTTAAATGTTACCGGCCGCAACGACTGGTTCTCTACACTTGCTGCGGATAACAGAAGCATTTTTTATCCATCTGCAACAGCAAGCTTTATCTTGTCTGATGCCGTTAGTAATTTACCTGAATGGATTTCGTACGCTAAGTTGAGAGCGGCTTATGCGCAGGTGGGAGATGATAACGTGGCTCCTTATTCTAACGTATTGTATTATGCGGTAAATAATAATCTTTTTCCTAACCCGGCAGGTCAGCCCATTCCTGTAGGTGGCATTAACAGTTCGCAAATTCCAAATCCTAATCTTCGCCCTTTGCGTGTTTCAGAAGCTGAATTTGGAATAGAATTAAGATTATTTAAAAATAAACTGGGTTTAGATCTTTCTTATTACCACAAATTAACGGATGACCAGATTTTAGCAGCACAAGTGTCTGATGCATCTTCTTTTACCAATCAACTGATAAATGTAGGCCGCAGTGTAAATAAAGGGCTCGAAATGCTTTTGACCATTTCACCAGTTAAAACCACCTCTTTTAAATGGGATATAAGCGCCAATGCATCGTATAATACTTCTGAAGTTTTACAATTAGGGGCATCTGCTGCTGACACAGTGATATCAGTAGGTGGCGGCGGCGGCCGTACGGTTAAACAGGTAGTGGGCAAGCCAATTGGTGCTTTGTACACTTTTCTTTACAGAAGAGATGCGCAAGGCAAGCAGGTGTTTGATGCCAATAGCGGAAGACCGCTAAGAAACAATTTTGACAGCTATGTTGGCAACACCTTACCTAAATATTTTGGTGGCATTACCAACACGTTAAATTATAAAGGACTGATTCTAACGACGCTGGTCGATTTTAAGTTAGGAGCCAAAATGATCGCAGGTTCTAATATGAACGCACTCAGACATGGCTTACACAAAAGAACGCTGGTAGGTAGGGCAGAAGGTTATGTAATCGGAGTGGGTGTGAACCCCGATGGGAAAGAAAATGTTACCAAATCTGATATACAGCCTTTTTATGAAACGCCCAATGTACTTGGAGTAAATGAAGACTTTGTTTTCAATTCAGGCTTCTGGAAGTTGCGCCAGGTTACTTTAGGATATGACTTCACAAAATACATGACAAAACTAAAATTCATTAAAGGGTTACGGCTTAGCGCAGTTGCAAACAACGTGGCAGTATTGAAGAAATGGACAGAGAACATGGACCCAGAGAATACTGCCAACATTTCTGACAATGAAACCGGCCTTGATTTCTGGACTGCCGTTCCACCTACCAGAAGTGTGGGAATAAACTTAAGTGTGAAATTTTAGATGATCAAATTATATAACAGCTAATAAAACACAAACTATGCGAAATATAAAAATATATGTTCTTGGAATGCTTACCGTAATAAGTATGCTTTCAAGCTGCGATAAAGGTTTTACTGAATTAAATATTAACCAGGTTGACCCTACAACCCTCGATGCACAATTTGTTATGAACCGGGCAATCATTGAAACCACTTACCCTGATAACTTTGCCACCTTACAAATGTTGACTTATGAATTTCCGATCGTTCAGCAGATCGTAACTCCTTTTGGCAGTTCATTGTCGGGGGGAAACTACAATATATTTAATCCGGGAAATGCAAGTCTTGTGTGGACTAACTTTTACCGCAACGTGCTAAAGCAAACGGTTGATGCTATCGAAAAGACAAAAACTGATAATAGCCGGACTAATCTTTATAACGAAGCCAGAATATGGAAGGCTTATTCTTTTATGATACTGACTGATACTTATGGAGATATTCCTTACACCGAAGCAGCAAAAGGCTTTATCTCTCAGACTACGCAGCCAAAGTATGATAAACAGGAATTGATTTATAAAGATATTTTGAAAGAGCTCGATGAGGCAACAACAGCATTAGACCCTGCTAAGGCTACGTCTACAGGTGATATTTTGTTTGGCGGTAACATTCAGAGATGGAAAAGACTGGGAAATTCTTTGTTATTAAGAGCAGCTATGAGACTTACAAAAGTAGCTCCTGACTTAGCGAAGACTTATGTTGCAAAAGCGGTTGCAGGCGGACTGATGCAGTCAAACGCCGATAATTCTGCCTTGCGTCATACTGCTTTATACAATAACTGGATTGCTGTGCATTTAACAGCACGTGAAAAAGCAAACTTTTATTTAGCCCAGCCTTTTGTAGATTTCCTGAAAAACAATAACGATCCTCGCCTCGCATCAATAGCGTACCGGCATGTGGGTGCTAGGTCGGGGGCAGAACAGGGGCCACCCCGTACAACTACCGATCCGGCTAAACAAATTGGAATGCCGATGGGTTATGACGACGTTTCAATAAGAAATACTTTTTCCACTTATGGTGTAGCCAGCTTGTATGATTATTCTCAGGCCAATTTAAACACCGTTCTTAAAGTAACTGCACCCGAATATCATATTACTTATTCGCAAACGCAATTGCTTTTGGCAGAAGCCGTCGTTCGGGGATGGGTTACAGGGGATGCAAACCAGTTGTTTCAATCGGGTATAAGAGCGCACATGCAGCAAATGGCAGAATATGACGCCAGTGCTGCTATAAGTGAAGGTGCCATACAAACCTATTTAAATGCCAACCCTTTAAATCTGGCTACTGCTTTGGAACAAATTAATACCCAATACTGGGTTTCGTCTTTCCTCAACGGCAGCGAACTGTTTGCTAACTTCCGCCGCAGTGGTTTTCCGGCATTAATGAAAAATCCTTATCCAGGTTCAGAAATTACCGGCAATTTCATCCGCCGCATGCCCTATCCCGACAGAGAGATCATTACCAATTCAACCAATTTAAATGCTGCCATCGCACAGCAAGGTAAAGATGATTTAAATACCAGGGTTTGGTGGGATAAATAAGGGTAAGGGCAGATCAAAGAGATTCGTTCGCTCTGCCTTAAATTTTTTGTCTTGATGTAAGCAAGATCGTTTTTCTTATTTATTCTTATTGTTGATATAATATTGGGATGGCGGATGTTCCTTATGCAACGCTTCTATTTGCCGTTTATGGTAGTCACACGACAGCTAAGTACCTGCAGCCATCAGGAAGCTTTCCTCATTTAATAACGCTGATTTCAGGAGTGTGTAGCAAAAACGATATAATGCGTGGATAGGAAACTCAATTAATCGGCTTGTTGTCATTATTAAAAGCATCTGGCAGCGTACCACAAGAAGGTGTCTTCATTTTTCCCGGCACCCATTCTAAGTATAAATACATTCAAAATGGCGCTGATGCTTTTGGCGTAGGTAGTCCACTTTTCAATAAACATCCTATTCGTGAAAAAGATTGGGCCGGATTAAAAGAACATTGTAAAAAGTTTGCTGACCTGGTAACGGTTGCACCTTAAGTACAAATCATATAATAGTCGCCTAACTCACTAAAATTCGCCAAATGAAAAAACTGCTGAATGCCTGCTGCAAAAATTAAAAATTACCGGTGGCTTATTGTTGTTCTGTTGTTTTTTGCAACAACCATTAATTACCTGGACCGGCAGATAATTGGCTTGCTAAAACCTATTCTTGAAAAAGAATTTATGTGGAGTGAAACTGACTTCGCCCATATTGTAATTGCCTTTACTGCCGCGTACGCAATTGGTCTCGTTTCTTTTGGTTGGTTAATAGATAAAATAGGCACTAAAATAGGCTATGCAGTTACCGTTGTTGTATGGAGTATTGCGGGTATGCTGCATGCTTTAGCAAAAAGCGCTTTTGGATTTGGATTAGCGCGGGTAGGTTTAGGGTTGGGAGAAGCAGGCAATTATCCCGCAGCAATGAAGACAGTGGCTGAGTGGTTTCCTAAAAACGAACGGGCGCTTGCAACAGGTCTTTTCAATGCAGGAACCAGCATTGGTGTTGTCGTGGCCTTATTAGTTGTTCCGCTAATCTTAAACTTTTATGGATGGCAGGAGGTATTCTGGATAACCGGGGCACTAGGTTTTGTTTGGCTGATATTCTGGTTAATCTTTTACGATATTCCATCAAAGCAAAAACGGTTGTCGGCAGAAGAATATGCTTTAATCAAAGCGGGGCAAGATGTAGAAACAGATGAGAATGCTGTAAAGAGCGTAATACGATGGCAGCGATTATTTTTCTTCCCCCAAACCTGGGCGATGATCACAGGCAAGGGTTTAATTGATCCTATCTACTGGTTCTTTTTATTTTGGCTGCCTTCTTTTTTTTCTTCTACTTTTAGCCTTGATCTTAAAAGACCAAGTCTTCAGCTAATGGTAATTTATGCTGCAACAACTATTGGAAGTATTGCCGGGGGTTACTTGTCGTCATCGCTAATAAAAAAGGGCTGGCCTGTTTTAAAAGCAAGAAAGACCGCACTAATCATATTTGCATTTTTAGAAGTGTCAATTATTCTTGCGCAATTTGCCAAAGAAGCATGGGTGGCTGTAGCGCTCATTAGTCTTGCTGTTGCTGCACACCAGGCATGGGCAACTAATGTTTTTACCATGGCTTCTGATATGTTTCCCACTGAAGCTGTAAGCTCTGTTGTGGGTATAGCAGGTATGGCGGGTGCAATAGGTGGAATACTATTTCCTGTATTGATTGGAAGCTTGCTTGATTCTTATAAAGCTGCCGGCAATCTTGCAGGCGGCTACCACCTTATATTCACCCTTTGTGGATTTACTTATTTAATTGCCTGGACAATTATTCATTTCCTCACCCGAAAGTCAGAAAAAGTAACTATCTCTGAATTAAGATAATCACTAACGGGTGCATTTCAAATTGTCGCAGCAAATTCCAGGGTCAAATACAATCTTGTAAATAAGGCGGCATGAAAATATACAAGTACAAGGGAGTGACCCCGAGTTCCGTTGTTGCACTCCTCGTCGGGGCGGGCACAACGAAGATGCCATGTAAAATCCTCGCTGGTCAACAAAAAAAGATTAGCAACAATTTGAAATGCACCCATCAGTAACTAAAATTAACCGTAAATGAAAAAATCTGAAACAGAATTCTCTTCAGGCCGAAGAGAGACAATTAAAAAAATTGCTCTTGGCTCATCGGCAGGACTTTTGGGCTTGTTTGGAAGTTCGCCTGCAAGTGCACAAAAACCTGAAGCACCGGGTAGATATAAAGTTGGAATGGCGCCGGTAAAAATAAGAAGCGTGAAAGCCATTGCAACGGCTCCCGACGGCATCAACCTGATAGTCGTAAAAATTGAAACTTCCGAGCCGGGCTTGTATGGTTTGGGATGCGCGACTTTTACTCAACGTGCTGCCGCAGTGGTTACAGCTATAAACAGCTACCTCTCTGAGTTTTGTATTGGTAAAGATGTAGACAACATAGAAGATATGTGGCAGTCGTTCTATGTAAGTTCTTATTGGCGTAACGGCCCAGTTTTAAACAATGCATTAAGCGGGCTCGACCAGGCTTTGTGGGATATTAAAGGCAAGCGGGCTAACATGCCTGTTTACCAGTTATTAGGAGGCAAAAGCAGGTTTGCAGTAGAGTGTTACGAACACGCAGGAGGCAATACGCCAGAAGCAGTTGCAGAAAGCGTTCAGAAATATATGGCACAAGGGTTTCGTCATGTAAGAATACAACAGGGAGGTTACGGTGCAGTAGGCGCAAACACGCAAAAACCAGACTTTAAAGCGGCGGGATTTGGTTATGAAGGAGATAACTATATGAACCCATCGGCCTACTTGCGTTCTGTACCTAAAATGTTTAACGTGGTGCGCAAAGTTTGTGGCGAAGAAGTTGAATTATTGCATGATGTGCATGAGCGTGTGCAGCCGATGGATGTAATTAATATGATCAAACGGGTAGAAGAATACAATCCTTATTTTATTGAAGATCCTTTTTCTCCCGAGAATATGGAGTGGTTTAAACAGCTTAGAATGAGTACCAGCGTACCTATCGCAATGGGTGAATTATTCAATAACAACAACGAGTATAAGATGCCGATGGTGAACCAGTGGTTCGACTTTATCCGGGTGCATGTTTCGCAGATTGGAGGTATCACTCCTGCAATGAAGATTGCCCGGCTTGGCGAATGGTTCAATATCAGAACTGCTTTTCACGGTCCGGGAGATGTATCACCTGTTGGCCACGCTGCTCATGCTCATATAGATTTGAACGTATGGAATTTTGGTATACAGGAGGCCGTTCATTTCTCAGACAAATTAAAAACAATATTTACCGGTTGCCCAACAATGAACAACGGTTATATGTCCGTAAATGAAGTGCCCGGAATTGGGGTAGATGTCAACGAAAAAGAAGCAGCAAAATACCCGATAACTACAAAATCAAACTGGCAGGTAAGAAAGAGCGATGGAACGATTATAAGGCCGTAGGAAGTTGATAGTTTAAAGATCACAGATCACAGATCACAGATCACAGATCACAGATCACAGATCACAGATCACAGATGACAGATCACAGATCACAGATCACAGATCACAGATCACAGATCACAAATCACAGATCACAGATCACAAATCACAGATCACAGATCACAGATCACAGATCACAAATCACAGATCACAAATCACAGATCACAGATCACAGATGACAGATCACAAATCACAGATCACAGATCACAGATCACAAATCACAAATCACAGATCACAGATCACAAATCACAAATCACAGATCACAGATCACAAATCACAGATGACAGATGACAGATCACAGATCACAGATGACAGATCACAGATCACAGATCACA
>JBGTJG010000331.1:0-1737 GCA_041745235.1 Ferruginibacter sp.
TTAAGTTATGCCAAAGGCTACTACGGCAGCACAGACCCGGGATTGGATAACAGCATTAAGAATGCACAGACAAATGCCTCCAATTTTGCAGGAGCTGCAGCGAGCAGCTTTGCATCTATAAGCAAAAGGTTTAAGGCAACGAAAGATGCAAACAATTATATGTCTGTGCTTACTAATTTCGGCGGCAGCAATATGGCAAAAGATGCAGGCCTCGTAATGGTTGATAAGAATACAGGTAAAGAAATCAGGAAAATAGTTTTAGGCGATAAAAAAGATCCTGATTATAAATTGGATGAATTGGGTAGGGTAGTTTATTACAAAGCAGACGGAAATGAGATACAGGGTTTCGGTTTCTGATAGTTTTATTCGGCAGATAGCAATCGTTAAGGACCGTCGCGAATGCGACGGTCTTTTATTAATAATAAGCCGGAAGATTTATCAATTATCTTTGCTTGATGACATCGGAGTTATTTACCTATGACAAACCTAAAGTTATACAGGCCCTGCGATATCATTTTATCAGCCGGCCCGAAATAAAAATAATGATGGTGGTGATTAATGTTTTTGCCATTTCATCGGCTGCGCTTTTTTATTTTAAAAAAATAAGCCCGCTGGCCTTCCTGATCAGTTCTATGCTGTGGTTTTTTCTGATGATACTTTTCTGGTTCGTGTTGCCCCAGATCATTTATAAAAAATCTGAAACTTTTAAGGATTCTTTCCGTGCTGTTTTAGGCAGGGAACAGTTTGCCATTGAAAATGAACGGGGGCATAAAGGATGGGATTGGAATACCTTCACCACCTGGCTGGAAAGCCCGCACTTTTTTCATCTTTATTTCAGCCCCACATCTTTTTTTATTATTCCTAAAGATTCATTCGGAGAAGAGGAGCATGAGGCGAGGAAAATATTAACAGCCAAAATAAAAAAGTGAGGAAAAAGATTTAAAGAAAGGAAATCAGATCAACTTCTTCTCCATAACGTGATGGGGTAAGTTTACCTCTTTAAATTGGTTACCCTTTATTCTGTAACCGAAGCGTTCATAGAATCCTATGGCAGTGTCACGCGAGTGCATCGTAACGCAACTATATCCTTTGTCTTTTGCGAGGTTCTCTGCAAAATTTATAATAGACGCACCTATCCCCTTGCCATGTAATTTATCCGGTACAGCCATCTGCCGGAGCCGAACGGAGTTCTTATCAAGACGGCTGAGTATACAACAACCCAGCATCTGATCATCATCAGTGCATGCTATGAGTATATCATCTTTTTCCCGCGCCAGTTCTTCAGCGGTAAAGCTGAGTCCAAGCGGCCTGCGAAGTACGGTCTCCCTTAATTCTACCATTTGCCGGTATTCATCTGTACCGTGATCAATTTGTTTTAATGCCATACAGGTTGTTTGAGAAGGCTATCAGTTTATCCCAAATTACGGAAATTTACATCTTAATATACTTTCCGGATTCATTAATTAATATTTTTACCGATCTTTCACGGGAAACGTTTTGTTTCTTTTCGGGGTTCTGCCTTATTTCCACAAATTTTATTAATTGATTGTTTTTTTATCAAAAAGTATATTTTTGCACCCTACAAACTAAATAAAACAAACATGTCAGACATCGCTACAAGAGTCAAAAAAATTATCGTTGATAAACTGGGAGTTGATGAAGCAGAAGTTACAACTGAAGCCTCATTTACCAATGACCTGGGCGCAGATAGCCTGGATACAGTAGAACTTATCATGG
>JBGTJG010000332.1:0-2138 GCA_041745235.1 Ferruginibacter sp.
CTTTCACCCACAGCAGCGCTTACAGCTTTCCCCATCCGTGTGCTGCCTGTAGCACTTACCAAAGGGATGCGTGCGTCCGCACTCATCCATTCTCCCACATCCCGGCCACCGCTGATAAGGCCGCAGACACCCTCAGGCACATTATTAGCTTTGAAAACTTTTTGGATGATCTGCTGGCAAGCAACTGCACACAAAGGAGTTTTTTCACTTGGTTTCCATACTGTCACATCTCCGCATACCCATGCCAGCATGCTGTTCCACGCCCATACTGCAACGGGAAAATTAAAGGCTGAAATGATCCCCACGACGCCGAGCGGATGATACTGATCGTACATTCTGTGCCCGGGCCTTTCGCTGTGCATGGTCAAACCATATAACTGACGAGATAACCCTACAGCAAAGTCACAGATATCGATCATTTCCTGTACTTCACCCATTCCTTCCTGCAGGCTTTTGCCCATCTCATAGCTTACAAGTGTGCCGAGCTCCGTTTTGTATTTCCTGAGTTCCATCCCTGCCTGACGTACGACTTCACCTCTTTTAGGTGCAGGCCATGTGCGCCATTCCGTAAAGGCTTCGGCTGCTTTACTTACTACTGCATCATAAGCCACCCGATCTGCACCTGCTACTGTGCCTATCTTTTTTCCATCTACAGGAGAATAAGAAGTTATTTTTTCACCCTTTGATTTAATCCAAATCATACCGGTAGAAACGCCCTTATTGTCTGCAGTAATATTCAAAGTTTTTAAAAAATCCATTTTGTTTTTTTTGGAATGCAAGGTAAGTGTGAATAAGGAGATACTAAAATGATGAATTCTTTTTAGCTTGGTTTCCTGAAATGATTCTTTATTCTTTTAAAAACGTCAACCTTTCTCGGTTTTTTCAAACCGTCGTGGGTGAGATTATTTTCAAAGTTATATTGTAATGCAGCGGCATACTTATCATTCTCAGAACCATGCTCTGTAAGTTCTCTTATGTAATGCGAAATATGACTATGAAGAGTACCGTTTAACGATACCGTAAAATACTCACTCCGTAAAAGAGGATTGAGGTTATCATTTATCTCTCCTGAACCATTCTCTGCGAAATAATCAATATGGAATATTTGCGGATTTAATTTTTTAAGTCTTTTGGTACCTTTTCTTTCATTCCGCCACGGATGCTCATTGTTTTTTAACTGGTTTAGAAGAAAAAGCCTGTTCCAAAGCGTCACCTGATGCGACATAAGGAAATCTGAGGATCTGTTGTCCAGCTCTGTGAGATTAAAACCTTCTATGAATGTATCCGTAGGAACAGTTTTGTACACCGGCGAACTATGCAGTTTTACCTGCTGAAGCCCGGCTTTAATTACCAACGCAAACAAATCATCAAAGAATGCTTTGTTCACTTTTTTAGTCAGCCACATATCTTCCTGAAAATAGAGAACGTATTCTTCAGTGATTTTTTCTCTTAATATAAATGCAAGCCTGTTTGCCCATTCACCGGAACCGGATTGAATGGTTTCAAACCCCTGTATTGAAGCGTTTTTATATTCGGTAACAAAGTAATAATTGCATTTGATATCAAAATTCCAATAGAAATTAAAGAAATGCTCAAATCCTTTATAAAGAAATTCATACCTGTCGCAGGTATGAACGAGCAGCGCTACATTATTTGACTTTGAATTCATATTGAAATGCCTTTCTGAAGTAACTCAAAGGCCGCAGGGAAAACAGATTAATATCCTTCACTTTCGTTCGGGAAGTCACTGCTTTTTACATCTTTGATATAGTGCTGAACAGCTTTTACGATCTGCTCGTTTAAATTTAAATACTGCCGCAGAAATCGGGGCTTAAATTCTGTGTTTATCCCAAGCATATCATGCATCACTAAAACCTGCCCGTCACAATGTGCCCCTGCCCCTATACCAATAGTGGGAATCTGGAGGCTTTCCGTTACTTCCTTTGCCAGATTTGCCGGTATCTTTTCCAGTACTATTGCAAAGCAACCGGCTTCCTGCAGGAGCAATGCATCTTTTTTAAGTTTTTCGGCTTCTTCATTTTCTTTTGCACGAACAGTATACGTTCCGAATTTGTAAATGCTTTGCGGAGTAAGGCCCAGGTGGCCCATCACCGGTACACCGCTTCCTACGATCCTCT
>JBGTJG010000333.1:0-10060 GCA_041745235.1 Ferruginibacter sp.
ATCGCCGTTTTGGCTTCACTCAATTCAAAACCTTTTCCCGCAATAATATTTTTATAGCTTTCTGTGTGAAGATCTGTGAAGCCATCACTGAATTCAAAAGATTCTTTATCTATGGAAAGTGAGCGGAAAGTTGATTTCCCGGCTGATCTGATCTCCGGCGGAAGGGTATGCTGATCAATACTTAAAAACCATTTTACCCTTGCCTGATCAAATTCGAAATATCCCGCCGCACGGTCATGCTCATGCAGATGAACTATATTTTTTTTAAGATTTCCGAATATCCAGGTCAGCATGTCGTAAAAGTGGACCCCGATATTTGTTGCGATCCCGCCGGATTTTGAAAGATCGCCTTTCCAGCTGGAATAATACCAGTTTCCGCGTGATGTGATATAAGTTAATTCCACATCATACATCTTATCCTTCCCGCCTTCTGCAATTTTTTGTTTCAGCGCAACGATAGATGGATGTAAACGCAATTGCAGGATGTTATAAACTTTCCTACCTGTTTGCTTTTCCAATTCCGCAAGAGAATCTATGTTCCATGGATTAAGTACAATAGGTTTTTCACAAATAACATCAGCATCATTCCTAAGGCCAAATCGGATGTGAGCATCATGTAAATAATTAGGAGAGCAGACAGAAACATAGTCAATGGGCTGTTTTTTTAACCTTAGTTTTTCAATATGCCTGTCGAATCGTTCAAATTCTGTAAAAAAATCGGCATTTGGAAAATAGCTGTCCAAGATACCGACACTGTCAAATTTATCAAGCGCACAAACAATTGTATTATTGGTATCCCTGATGGCTTTCATATGCCTTGGGGCTATAAAGCCTGCTGCACCAATTATCGCGAAGTTTATATTCTTTTTCATCTTATTTAACCCGTACAACAGTTTCAGATTCGAGGTGATATTCCTGTCCTGTTTCGGGGCAGAAACCGATTCCTCTTTCTTCGAAATTGATGCGGTGCCCGTGCTCACTTACCCAGCCGATTTGCCTGGCCGGGTTGCCGACCATAAGCGCATAGTCTTTTACCGGTTTGGTGATAACCGCGCCTGCACCTATCATAGCGTACCGACCTATCTCATTACCGCATATAAGGGTAGCGTTTGCGCCTATTGATGCGCCTTTTCTTACGGCAGTTTCTTTATACTCGTTCTTTCTTATTACAGCGCTGCGGGGGTTTATTACATTAGTAAAAACCATGGAGGGGCCCAGGAAAACATCATCCTCGCATACAACTCCTGTATAAACAGAGACGTTGTTCTGGATCTTTACATTGTTACCTAAAACCACTCCGGGCAAAACAACCACATTCTGCCCGATGTTACATTTTTCTCCTATTGTACACCCGGCCATAATATGAGAAAAATGCCAGATGGAGGTTCCGTCACCTATTACACAGCCCTCATCTATTACTGCTGTTTCGTGTGCTGAATATTTCATACAGAAGTCTGGTTTTTCACAGAATTAATTAAGAAAGTTTTCAAGTTTACGTTTATATGCTTCATAACTGAAATGTTCTTTAAGTAACTGCTGATCCGGGATATATTTATTCCTGTTCTCCACTATTTTTTCCACCGCCTTTACAATTTCAGCCGTATCATCAGGTGGAATAAGCAGGCCGAGTTTCCCCTGCAGCAATGCATCTGCAGAACCGTCTGCATTTCCTGCTATAACAGGCAAGCCGTAAAACATTGCCTCCACAAAAACTATCCCGAAGCCCTCTTTCGCACTTGGCATCACATATATATCCGCCAGGGAAAAATAATCAGCCAAATGTTCGTCCGGTACAAAACCAACCAGGATCAACCGATTTTGAAGCCCGAGTCCTGCGGCTTTATTTTTCACAAATGCCTCTTCTGTTTCATCATAGCTCCCCGCCAGAAGGTATTTAAGCTTAGGATTGGCAGATGCCCCGATTGCTTCTAAAACATGCACATATCCTTTATACCTGTCTTTCTTCGACAGTCTTGTAAGGGTAAATAAAATAATATCCTCCTGCAGAATGCCATACTGTTTGCACAGTTTTTCACTTCTTGCCCCGGTCAATTGCCTTTTGAGAAAAGGATCAATACAATTATTAAGGACACTGCATTTTTCATCGCTGAGTTTGTGCAGTTTTTTTATTTTTTCACAGGTATAATTACTTACAGAAATTATTTTATCGCATGACTGAAGCATCATCAGTTTTCTTTTGCTGAGCGGGTACCATATCTCTATACCGTGGGCCAGAAGTATTATTTGCGTGGCAGGGGATATTTTTTTGATAAGCCAGCCTGCTGCCAGCAAATTGATATGACTCAAAACAACTGTTTTACTGCCCTTACCTGCTTCCACCGCGGCCTTCATAAATTTTACTTTTTCAGCATAAAAGCCGCGAAACATTTCAGCCGGAAAGTAAGGGTTACCTGCTGCAGCTTCAACGCCATCATGCATACTTAAAATGCGGACAGGTACAGTATGATGAAGGCCATATTCATACAGGGCTTTCCCCGCTACCCGGCATACTTTTTCTATACCGCCGGTTGCAGAAAACACCTTCAGCGTTAAGAATAATATCTCATGTTTTTGATTCAGGATACTAAAAAAAACTTAAATTTTGTTTTGTAAAACGATCAATGACATTATCCTGCTCCAATGCAGCTTACCGTTTAAAAAATCGGTGCAGGCTTTTCGCGTATAAGGATTAGAGCTGCTTTGCAGTTGCTTTACATAAATGCTCTTTCGCAGCCATTCCGCAAACGGAAAGCTGAAACCCATTTTTGGCCGGTTCCATATTTCTTCGGGCAAGATTTTTTTGAACGATTTTACCAGGAGTTCTTTTGGAGAACTGCCGAATTTTATTTTTTCGGGCATGGCATACACCGCTTCAACGACTTCATTATCTAAAAAAGGTACCCTTATCTCGAGGCCATGGGCCATGCTCATTACATCTGCATCCCGCAGCAACTGATCCTGCATATAAAGGTTAAATTCCATCCATGCCGCAATATTTTTTGATCCTAACCCTGTAAATACCGGGGAGGCAGGCATATCTGCAAGAATATCCCAAACTTCTTTTTCATAAGCTCCTGTCTGTTCAGCAATCTGTATCGGTGTAAAATGCCCACGTAAAAAGAGGTAGAGTCCCCGGATGCCGTTCAACCGCAGGTAAGCTATACGATTCAATTTTGGGAGATGCGATTTTTCTGCCAACCTGAACGAAGCCGACGGCAGGTGCTGCAGCAGCGTTGCAGTTTTCATGCGACCGAACGAGGGATAACCGCCAAACAATTCATCAGCACCAATACCGGAGAGAACTGCTTTAAGCCCCGCTTCCGAAGCATACTTGCTGATGAACCAGGTATTTATCCCGTCACAGCTGGGCATATCCATAGCACGTAATATCTCCGGGAAATGTTCGTGAAAATCTGCTTCCTGCAGCTTGATCGAATGATGGGTGCTCTTCAGTTCTTTGGCAATAACATCCTGATATTTTTTTTCAGAATAATTCTCCTCACCAAACCAAATGGAAAGGGTGTGGAGGTTATTTTTACCATTGTCTGCCAGGTTAGCAAGGATCGCAGAATCAATACCACCGCTCAGGAATACGCCAACCGGGGCATCTGCGATCATCTGCCTTTTTACAGCATCTTCTGTTACACTTCGGGTAATGTTTTCCGCTGCTGTAGGATCTGCTATCTTATTACTGAAGCTGAAAAAAGCAAAGGAAATAATGCTGCAGGCGGCAGTTTCGGTATCATATTTAAGGTAACATCCTTTAGGTACCGGTTTTACATGGGCCAGAGTTGTTACCGGCTCGGGGATGTAACCGTATGCAAGTTGAAAAACAGCCACTTTACTGTTCTTTTCCTGCAGGTACGGAACGGGCGCAAATGCCCTTATCTCAGAAGCAAATGCAAGACCGCCGCCATGTGCAGACCAATACAGTGGCTTAATACCCGCAGCATCACGGACAAGATAAAGAGCCTTCTCTGCATTATCCCACAATGCAAAGGCAAACATCCCGTTCAGCTTGCTGAAGCTGTCCGTATGCCATGTAGCAAAGGCAGCAAGTATCACCTCTGTATCCGTTTCGTTTACGAATTGCCTTCCTGCGGCTTTAAGTTCTTTTTTTAAGGCTTTAAAATTATAAAGTTCACCGTTATAAGTTATGGTAAACCGCTCGCCGTAATGCATAGGCTGATGGCCCCCGGCAGTAAGGTCCAGCAGGGAAAGCCTTCTGTTGCCAAGTACCAGATGGTTATCATTTAGGCTATATGTACCACCGTCATCGGGTCCGCCGTGTTTTTGGAGCGTACACATTTCGGTAACCAGATTTTCAAGTTGGTGGAGGGGGAGATTCCTTTGTAATAAACCGGCTATTCTACACATTTAAGGCTGCTCCGGTTCTGTGGTTTTTAGCAATATAATATGAATAATTTTTACTGAAATCTTTATAAGTGTCCGATATACCCTTTTCCAGTTCTATAGCATGCGACCAGCCCAATTGCTGTATTTTGTTTACATCCAGCAATTTGCGCATCATACCATCCGGTTTGGTTGTATCAAAAATAACTTCTCCCCTGAAATCCGTTATATCTTTTATTGCTAATGCCATTTCACCTATAGAATGGTCAATGCCGCACCCTACATTTACTATAGAATCTTCTTCATAGTTCTGCATTAAATAATAACAGGCTGAAGCTGCATCATCCACATGAAGAAATTCCCTGCGGGGTGTGCCGGTTCCCCAAACGGTTACGCTCGGATCATTATTCATTTTTGCTTCATGAAATTTTCTGAGAAGAGCAGGAAGGACATGTGAATTCTGCAGGTTATAATTATCCCCGGGCCCGTAAAGGTTTGTAGGCATAGCAGAAATGAACCTGCAACCGTATTGAGCATGATACGCCCGACACATTTCTATACCGGCTATTTTTGCCATTGCATATGGCGCATTGGTTGGCTCGAGCGGGCCTGTCATAAAATATTCTTCCCTAATGGGCTGTGCTGCATGCTTAGGGTAAATACAACTGCTGCCCAGAAATAAAAGCTTTTCTGTATTATTCAGGTATGCTTCATTGATAATATTATTCTGTATGGCCAGGTTATCATAAATGAATTCTGCGCCATAAGTTTTATTGGCAATGATACCTCCTACTTTAGCGGCAGCCATAAAAACATATTGGGGCTTCTCTTTCCGAAAAAAATCACTTACATCATTTTGAACCCGAAGATCCAGTTGACCTGAATCCGCAATGACAAGGTTTTCAAAACCTTTTTTCTTCAGGAGACGAATAATAGCGCTCCCTACCAACCCTTTATGCCCCGCCACATATATTTTATCTGTAAGTTTCAACAGTCTGTTATTTTAAAATTGTAATAGTCTGATCTTTTAAAGGGCCTTTCTGATTTTCTCAAGATTTGTAATTTCAAAAACTGCTGTAAGCTGCATCCCCATACTGTCAATTTTTACCCTGGCTTTATTGCCTAAAATTTCTACAATAATTCCTTTATAATTCATTAAAAGACCCTGCTTAATAACGACGGTTTCATCGATTTGTGCATGCCGGTCAGTTACCTCTACATCATGAAACTCCTGCAAAAACTTTTTTATAGTGTTTATTTCTGATTCCTTCACAAGAGCAGGTTTACCCAGCCAATATACATAATTTAAGATACCGGCTGTTTTCTTAATATCCCATTTGTCAGGCAATGCCGGGCTTACAAAAACATAACCTTTGAATAAGGGTTCAAATACAATTTTCTTTCTGTCACTCCATTGCCTTGTTACCCTGTTAAGCGGGCAATAATTATCAATGCCTTTAGCCTGCAGGGCAATCGCTACTTTTTTCTCCCATCGGGGCTTTGTATAAACAACATACCATTTTTTTTCTTCTTCCAATTTCCCGATTAATCAGCAGTTACCGGCGGCACAAAGCTTCGCTGTCCCTCAGTCCCATGTTTTTAAGAAAATAGGGTGAAGGTTTACACCAAATCCGGGTATGGCATGGTGCTGTATTTATTAAACTGTTTTACCCGCCAGCTTATTTGCGTTTTCTAAGCAATCGCTTTATAAATCCTGTAAAGCCAAAAAGATTCTTAAAGCCCGGCTTTGTAGAACTTGGATCTTCCACGTAATATCCGTTTTTCTTATTTCCATACCCGTAACCGTAACCGTAGCCATAACCGCCGTAGCTGCCGAAATCATAATAGAGTATTGAGGTTCCCCTCGGCCTCACACCATTAAATACAATACCCATATTATTAAATTTCTTTTCTTTATACAGGTTTTCTATCATCTTCAGGAACACCGTAGGGGTTACTCTGTGCCGCACTACAAAAATGGTAACCTGTGCATATTTTGCCAGCAACTGGGAATCTGTAACGGGCCCTAAGGGAGCCGAGTCAATAATTACATAATCGAATCGTGCCTTAAGCTCATTTATTAAGGTGGTGAATGAATCCTTTTCTATAAGTTCTGTAGGATTGGGAGGAATAGGCCCGGAGGGTACTAAAAATAAATTGGGATAGGGTGCAGTCTTTATTATTTCGTCTATAGTGGCCTTGCCGATGAGATAAGAAGAAATCCCCGGGTCACGGGCTATGCTGAATTTGCTGCTGAGTTTTGGCTTACGAAGGTCCAGTTCCAATAATGCAACCTTTTTACCGGTAAGCGTAAGACTGAGAGCTAAATTGGTAGATATAAAACTCTTCCCTTCACCCGGTACACTTGAGGTTACAAGTAAAACCTTGTTTTCCTCATTGATTCCCATAAAAGATAAATTGGTACGAAGGGAACGGAACTGCTCTGCCACACCCGTTCTTGTACCTTCAGAAATTGCAATACCGCTTGGATCGCTTGTCTGAATTATCTCACCCACCACCGGCACCTGGATTCTACTTTCTATATCTGATCGAAACAGGACCTTTCCGCTCAAGGGCTCAGTTAACTGGACAAATACGATAAAGAACAATAAACCGCACAATAACCCGGTGAGATAGTAATTTTTTGGTACGGGCCTGATGGGGCCATATGAGGTACCGCTCTCCAGCACACGAAGATCCGGTGTGGTAGAAGCAGAAGTGATAGCAGTTTCTTCCCTTTTATTAAGCAAAAATGTATAAATCGCATTTTTTATTGCCTGCTGTCGGGTTATAGCAAGTAATTCCCTCTCTTTTCCGGGTAACTGGGCCAGGAGGTTATTCTTTGCAGCTATACTGGCATCTATATTATTTCTTTCAATGCGGAATGTGTTGCGAATATTATTTATATTTTCTTTGATATCATTCCGCAGCCGGTTCACTCTTTCATTTGCCAGGATCACCGTTTCACTGCGATCCCCTGCAGTTTGCTGCACCCTGTCCCGGTCAAATTCAGCCGTGTATAATTGCTGTAAAAGGCTCGAAAGAACGGGATCCGACACTATTTGCTCGGAAGGCACCGTACCCGGTCTCCTGCCTTTGCTATAGACATAACTCTGTACGCCTGATAATACATCCTCCTGCAAATCAATGTCAGTTTTACGCAGTTCCATTCTGCTCACAAAATCGCCATACCGGGCGCCTTGTGCAGATATATCCAAAATCCCTTCTCTTGCCCTTAATTTGGCTTCATTATTTTCCACACTGTCAAGTTCCGATGTAACTTTTTTGAGCCTTTCATCTACAAATTGCAGTGTTCGCTGAGCTATTTCATTTTTATCCTTGATCCCCGCAATATTATATACTTCAAAAAGTTTATTGAGGATGAGTATCCCTTTCTCCGGAACAGGCGTCTCTATCGTAAGATTTATTACGGTAGATGAATAAGATAAAGGGCTTGCATTTAATGATCCGCCTATAGAACCTGCTGCACCGGGTATAGTATTGAATATGACAAAATAATTTTTCCCGATAACGTTCCTGTTGTAATCATTATTAATGACTGTACGGTAGGCGGTGCCGTTTATAGTAACAATATCATTAAATTTATATCTTGTATTACCAAGCGTAAATGTTCCCGTCTTCCAGCTGACATCCAGCGGCATTTTACCCCCCCCGTTAATAGCACTGTCTTTCTGTACAGCTTCAAAGTATAACGGAGAATTGCTGCCGAATAATTCCTCTGTTTGTACCTTTCCCTCGTTGTATACTGTGGTATAGAGATCAAGTTCCTTTACCACATCCTGCATAAGCAAAGAAGATTTCAGCACAATGATCTCGTTTTCCACGATCTTTTTCTCGCTGAAAATGTTTAGTGCATCCAGGACCTTGCTGTCTCCGCCATTTTTTTGCGGATCTTTAAGTAAAACCTTGGCCGTCGCTACATATATTTTGGTTTGTGCCCGTAAATAAATGAAAGAAATGCTCATTGTAATGGCCGTAAAAATTACCAGAGCCGGCCAGAAAGGCAGGTAGCGATGCATAATTTTTACGAAAAGATTGGATTGCGGTTTGGTTGCCGAAAACAGTTCTTCACTCATGTCTTATTGATTTATTTAATAACCCTGTCCAGGATTATAATACCAAGCGTAACAACCGAGGCCACCAGGGATAGCGTAGTTTGGAGTTTTTTTCGCTTTTCTTCTTTTATATATTTATCATTGTCTGAAGAAACCAAAATAATATCATTCGGTTTTACATAATACCAGGGGGATGTAAACAGCGAACTGTTTTCCAGGTTCACCTGTTTCACTTTTTTGGTATTTCCCTCTTCCCGGATAACCGTTATAGCAGTGCGATTGGCATTTGGGGTAACATCACCGCTTAATACAAGGGCATCTATAAGGGAGATCTGCTCTTCCGGTAAGTTGATTATCTGGGGTCTGACCACCTCACCCAATACAGTTATTTTATGGTTCAGATAAGAAATTTGTACTATAGGATCCTTCATAAAAGCTAAAAGACGTGTTTCGATATTCGTCGCTAACTCTTTACGGGTAAACCCTTCTGCAGAAATTTTTCCGATGCGATGGAGAAAAATGGTGCCATCCTGCCGAACGGTATAACCGCCGCCTGTACCCAATGGAGTAACACTTGAGGGAGAAGACGCAGTGCTGCCATTAAAAAGTGCATCTTCTACAGGGCTGCTGCTGCTGGCAATTATAGCTAATCGATCACCTTTTACGATTTTAGATTCAAAATCATTCGCAACAAAATTAGTAAAGGTAGTATCCTTATTTAATGTTTTAAAATATTCAGACTGTTTTGTAACGGTACACGCATTAAAAAAAAATACCAACATTGATAAGTATAAAACGGGAAAAGAGGTTCCGCATATTACAAACAGAATAATTTTCAACAATTTAATTAAGCCAAAGAGAAATCTCCCAGCAGTAAGTTTTAGCAAAAATCGGAAAAAATATTGATAAAAGGATAGTTAGATGTAAAAATGATACATTAAATACACCAATCTTTAGGAATACAAGCGGACTTATATTTCCGTGTATGACCTGACTTCCCGAATCAAGCGTTCAACTTCTGTTTGGAAATAATTAGAATTATTAATCAACGGTTCACATTAATACTGCAAACCGTGAGACTGTTGGAACAAAATCCGATTTATTCTGAAACGAATTGTATTGTTTCGCGTTTCCCACCCGGCGTAAGGACGCTAAGTTGATAAACTCCCGCAGCAATTTTGTTCCTAAAGGTTATTTGCTTCACCTCATTATTACTCTGCAGATTCACTTGCTCAGTATATACTTTTTGGCCCGCGTTATTGATAACATCCAATGTGTATTTTCCTGCAGCCTTATGCTCAAAATGAACGGAAACTGTTATTCCCGTTATAATGTTAGGATTTACTGAGATCATTCCTTCTTTCACCATACTGCTCACTTTCACTATGGCAGTTTTTTGTATGCTGCCATTACTGCCTACAGCGCTTATACGATAATAATTGTCTGTGCTCAGCGGGTTTACATCTGTGTACAAATATCCTGCACTGCCGCCGGCATTATTTGAAGGCGCAGTGTTACCCAACACCCTGAAATTTCGGCCATCGCCGCTGCGCTCCGTTTCATAATGATCAATGTTCAGCTCATTCTCCGCCTGCCATTTCACATCTATATTCCCGTCCGTTTTCCGGTTT
>JBGTJG010000334.1:0-4279 GCA_041745235.1 Ferruginibacter sp.
ATATATTACACCTTTCAAATCATTGCTTAAAAAGCAAAAATCAAAATGGTTTGATGTGGTTCGTGATTTTAATTTCAATTATGTGCCATCCCAGGTAAGTTTTCGTGCAGATCTGCAGCGCCAGTTCGGTGTGATCAAACCGCGGAGCTTGGGCGGAGATAAATACCAGGCACCTGAAACGTACGATAAATATTTTATTTTTCAGAGAGATTATATCGTTCGCTGGAATTTTACAAGGTCCCTTGTATTTGATTATGTAGCTACAAATAATTCCAGGATAGATGAACCTTTCGGCAGACTTGACACAAAAGAAAAAAAGGATTCTGTGTTAAGAAATCTTTTTAAAGGGGGAAGAAATACGCTTTTTAACCAAACAGCTTCTTTCTCTTACACTTTGCCGTTAGCAAAAATACCGGTGCTTGATTTTGTAACGGCCAATGTAAAATACCAGGCGAATTACCGCTGGATAGGAGCCAGCCGGCTTGCTGTAGATTTGGGCAATTTCCTTGAGAACGGCCAGCAAAAAGAAGGTACCGTTCAGATGGATTTCAACAAGCTGTATCAGAAGTCTAAATTCCTTCGCCAGCTTGATATGCCTTCTAAAATAGAGGACAGGGAAAAATGGCGTAATCGCTATAATAAAGTTTCCGACAGTGTAACCACTAAAGCCGGAAACCGGGTATTGCGTACAAGAAGAATCCTGGATAAAACTGCAGTACCTTATGTGAGCACACCTGTAAAAGTATTCGGCAAGTTGCTTACGAGCCTTAAGCAGATCAATCTTACTGCGGGTGAAATAGCAAGCACCAGATTACCGGGTTATACTGACAGCACGCAGTATGTAGGACAAAATTTCCGCAGTATGCAACCCGGCTTTGATTTTATATTGGGCAGGCAGGTAGACAGCAATTGGCTGAACCGAAAAGCTGCACAGGGAGTAATTACAAAGGATACAAATTTTAATTACCTGTTTCAGCAGAATTTTGATCAGACGCTTACGGCAAGTGCAGTAATTGAACCTGTGCGGGATTTAAATATTGCTGTGAACATCAAAAAAAGCTTCAGTAAAAATTACACAGAAACTTTCAGGTTCATTGATACAACCGGTGGTAACAACAGGAAGTTCATGCACCTTACGCCGTATTCTACCGGTGGGTTTGAAGTGAGCTATATAGCTTTTAAAACTTTGTTTGGGAAATTTGATCCGAACAAAGTATCAGAAACTTTCAAAGAATTTCAAAATAACCGAACTACGTTGTCAAGACGACTGGGTACGAAGAATCCGTACAGTTCTCCCGTACCTGTTACACCTGACGGATATTACTACGGTTACGGAAAATATGCAGTAGATGTACTTATCCCGTCATTTATTGCTGCATACACGGGCCAAGATCCGGAGAACGTAGCACTGATCAAACAGAATGACGGACGAACAAGATCTAACCCATTCAGGGGTATATTACCTAAGCCAAACTGGACTATTAATTATAACGGGCTTACTAAGATCAAACCGCTTGATAAGATCTTCAACAGCTTTAATGTGACACACGGTTACAACGGCAGCCTGAGCATGAACGGCTTTACATCTGCATTGCTTTACCAGGATGTTTCGAGATTCGGCTATCCGTCATTTTATGATACCGTATCTAAATCATTTATTCCGTTCTTCCTGGTTCCTAATGTGAGCATTCAGGAACAGTTCTCACCGTTGTTGGGTTTTGATATGCAATTCACCAATCAGTTTCAGGCGAAATTTGAATATGCTAAATCACGTACACTCAGTCTTAGTCTGTTTGATTACCAGTTGAGTGAGCAGCGCAGCACAGAGTTTATTGTAGGGGCTGGATACCGCAAAAGAGGATTCCCGTTGTTCGGCGGATTAAAGCTTCCCAAGTTTCTCGGCGGCGGTAAAAAACTGGAAAACGAAATTAATTTCAGAGTTGATTATCGTATCAGGGATAATGTAACGGCAAACAGCCGATTGGATCAGGATAACAATTTTGCCACAGGTGGCAGCAGGGAAATTACCATATCACCTACTATTGATTATTTCCTCAGCAATCGTGTAAATCTTAAATTCTATTATGACCGGAGAAAAGTATTACCGTACATTTCCTCAAGTGCTCCTACAACCAATACAAGAGCTGGGGTTCAGGTGAGGATATCACTGGCACCGTAACACAGCATTATAAGCCATACCGGTAAAAAAAATCCCGTTGTAGAACGGGATTTTTTTTTACGTATAATTTAGGCAGTGTAAAAGGAAATAAATCATGAAGCCGCTATTTTTTATACCTCCAGCATGCCATCCAATCGGAACAGGCAATTAAAGTCATCGCACTTTTTTAAGCACAATAAAATAGCCGCACATTTTTTTATTCTTTTTATTTACCTGTACCGGCTTTATCATGTGATAGTTAGTGGTAAGCGGTATATGATCCCATTGACTGATATTCCCGTCACCGTCTTCATATTTTCTTTTATCTGAAAATATTTTTTTCTCTTCCCAATCATACATTTTTACTTCAAACAGTTTAGAAGTTATATCGCTGATAAAAATAAAATGATAAAGGCTGCGTTCCCTCAGCTGTACAATGATAGGTACTTCAAATTCCGATTCCATACTCACGGTAGATTCTTTCATAACCTTAAACCCTTTATTTTCATAAATAAGTTTGAGGCTGTCTGCCTGTGCAATGATTGAAACATTTACGCAGGGAACTTGTTTAAGAACTTCCTGAGAAAATACGATTCCTGTGCTGAGGATCATCAGGGAAAAAAATGTAAAAAACTTTATCATATGCGGGTTTTCAAAAACTTAAGGTACTATTTTAACTCAGACCGGGTAAGCCTTACACCAACAAATGCATGTTAAATTATTGCTCCCCATCTTTAAAAAATACCTGAGCATTTGCCTGTTGAAGACAAGTAAGAGAAAGATCGTTTATACACACATGCGGCGGTTGGGTGCTGCACCAGAACACTGACTCAGCCACATCCTCCTGCGAAAGCGGTGTATAACCTTTGTAGGCAGCTTCGGCTTTTATATTATCTCCTTTAAACCTTACTTCAGAAAACGCTGTCTCCACTGCACCGGGATTAACCGAGGTTACTTTAATGCCATATTTTAATAAGTCAATTCTCATAGATCTTGTAAGAGCATCTACTGCAAATTTCGTTGCGCAATACACATTGCCGTTTTCATAAACCTCTCTGCCTGCTACAGAGCCGATATTAATGATATGCCCTTTGCTTTGTATGATAAAAGGAATGAAAGCCCGGCTTGTATAAAGCAGACCCGAAAGATTTGTATCGATCATAGTTTGCCAATCATCCAAATCAGCTTTATCAAATGCATCCCTTCCGAGTGCAAGGCCTGCATTGTTGATCAGTATATCAATTTTGAGATTCATTTTTCCCAGCTCTTCTGCTGCTGAAAATACAGCGGCTTTGTCCTGCACATCAAAACACAATGCAGTGCAGGTAATACTGTATTTTTCTTCCAGCTCGGCGCTGATCCCTGTGAGTAACGGTTCCCGCCTGCCTGTTATGATCACATCAAAATTATTGGCAGCAAATTTTTGTGCGCATGCCTTGCCGATACCCGAGGTGGCACCGGTAATTAAAACTGTTTTTTTCAAGAGAGGAAATGATTAGACTGTTAAATAATGATCCGGCAAAGTTAATAACAGTAAGATAGTATGCAGGGGGAAATTGCCGGTTACCTTATCAGAATAACCGATCCTTTCCGGAAGATCTTTCTGCCTTTAAAGTCTGTAGCATTAGCCTGCCATACATAGGTGGCAGTTTCCTGCTTCACGCCTTTGAACATGCCGTTCCATCCGTCGCCGATCCTGCTTGTTGTATAAACCATCTGGCCCCAACGATTGTATACTCTGAATGATTCAAGAGAACGTATGCCAAGCGCAATCGGCCTGAATAATTCATTGAGCCCATCACCCCCCGGTGTAAATGCTGATGGGACATAAATATCAGGCGGGAGAAAAAATACTTTTACATTAATAGTATCTGTGGCTGTGCAACCGATATCGTTGCTCACATTAACTGTGTAGGTAATGTTATTGCGTGGATTAGATATCGGTGACGCAATGTTCGGATTATTTAGATATGTTGACGGAACCCATTGGTAATTGGTACTCCCTGTAGCATTTAATTGAAGCGGTTGATCCAAAACCACAGAGGTATCTGCCGGGCCGGCATCTGCAATGATCCTGACAACGTTTACAGTAAAATCTTTAGATACTGCCTTGGGGCAACC
>JBGTJG010000335.1:0-3229 GCA_041745235.1 Ferruginibacter sp.
TAAACGTATTGATCAACCCGTTTGTGCTCATATCATGTTTTGTGACCGTGGTATCGTTAATTAATTCTTCCTGTATTTTTACTGCAAGTTTTTTACCGAGTTCCACCCCCCACTGATCAAAACTATACACGTTCCAGATAACGCCCTGCACAAAAATTTTGTGCTCGTAAAAAGCGATCATTTGTCCGAGTGTGAATGGTGTGATCTTATCGATCAGGAATGAATTGCTGGGTCGGTTACCTTCAAACACCCGATACGGGTTTTCATTTTCCGAGCCGTTCATTAATGCTTCAGGCTGTGCAAAAAAATTGCTCATCAGTTTCATGTGATGGTCGCCGATATTATTATGTGATCTTGCTGCCCCAATAAAATCGCAGGGAATTATCTGTGTACCCTGGTGGATCAATTGATAGAATGCATGCTGCCCGTTAGTGCCCGGCTCACCCCATATTACCGGGCCTGTCTCATATTTGATTTTGTTGCCGTTTCTGTCAACGTACTTACCATTGCTTTCCATATTACCCTGTTGAAAATAGGCGGCAAAGCGGTGCAGGTATTGGTCATAAGGTAAGATGGCTTCAGTAGGTGCGCCGTAGAAATTGCGGTACCATATTCCCGCCAGCGCCATAATGACCGGTATGTTTTTTTTGTGAGGTGTTTCTTTGAAATGAACATCAGCAGCATGGGCGCCTTTCAGCAGTTCTTCAAAATGATCATAACCAATCGTGGCTGCAATGCTTAAACCGATTGCGCTCCAAAGGCTGTATCGGCCGCCCACCCAATCCCAAAAGACAAACATATTTTTCGGATCTATGCCGAATTTTTTAACCTCTTCGGTATTGGTACTCAGCGCAGCGAAGTGTTTAGCTACGTCCGTTTCTTTACCACCGTTTTCTATGAACCATTGCCGCGCTGTCAGCGCATTGGTCATGGTTTCTTGTGTGGTGAATGTTTTGCTTGCAATCAAGAAAATGGTTTCTTCAGCACTGATCTTTTTCAGTGTTTCTGCAATATGCGTTCCGTCAATGTTACTTACAAAGTACGATTGAATACCTTCTTTCCAATATGGGCGCAATGCTTCCGTTACCATTACCGGGCCGAGGTCACTACCGCCGATCCCTATGTTTACGATGTATTTAATTTTTTTGCCGGAATAACCTGTCCAATTTCCTGAATGGATATCGTCGCAGAATTTTTTCATCTGCTTCTTCACTTCATCAACATCTCCCATAATATCCTTTCCGTCAGAGATAACCGGCTTTCCGGAATAATTTCTCAATGCTGTATGCAGTACTGCCCTGTTCTCTGTACGGTTTATTTTTTCGCCGGTGAACATAGCCTCAGAAGCTTCTTTTAATTTACATTCTTCAGCAAGCTGAAGGAGATGTGCCAAGGTTTCATCATCAATATTGTTCTTAGAGAAATCGAAAAGTATATGATCTGTTTGTACAGAATATTTGCTGAACCGTTCCGAATCATTTAAAAACAGATCACTTATGCGATCGTTTTGTTTTCGGTCGAATGCAGCCTGTAATTTTTTCCATGCGACGGTCTCTGACGGGTTTACTGAGGGAAACATAAATTGCTGTTTATATAATAAATGCGTGAGATAATTTTTACATTTCTCTTATAGTGCGCACTACGTGTTCGGTCATTTCTTTGCTTACATCTAAATGAGTTACAAATCGGACCTGTGTTGCAGATATTGGCAGGCAAAGAATATTCCGATCCTTCATGTATTGGCAAAAAGCAACCGGGCCCTCTTTAGATTTTATTTTAAATATGACGATGTTGGTTTCTACAGGCAACATATTACCGGTAAAACTTTTTTGCAACAATTCTTCCGCAATTTGTTTAGCATGAATATGATCGACCACCAACCTTTCACGGTGATTTTGCAAGGCATACAAACCTGCTGCTGCTATAAAACCGGCCTGGCGCATGCCGCCCCCGAATACTTTCCTTATCCGTCGTGCTTTTTTTATAAAATCAGTTTTGCCCAAAAGTACACTGCCAACGGGTGCTCCTAATCCTTTACTGAGGCATATGGATATGCTGTCGAAAACTTCCCCGTACTGCTTTTCCGTTTCGTGTGCAGCTGTAAGCGCATTAAATAATCTGGCGCCGTCTAAATGCAGCTTCAGGCCGTGCCTGTTGCACACCTCCCTTATTTTTTTTATTTCCCCGAAGTCATAAAATGCCCCGCCCCCGCGGTTAGATGTATTTTCCAATGAAACGAGAGCCGTTACCGGCTTATGTATATCATCGCCATTTACTGCATCCTGTACTTCTTCTGCAGTCAACATTCCCTGTCTGCCTTCAATTGCCTTTACCTGGCAACCGCTGTTAAATGCAATGCCGCCGCCTTCGTACAGGTATACATGACTGGTTTTATCACATATGATCTCATCGCCCGGCTGAGTATGGCACTTTATTGCGATCTGATTGGTCATGGTACCTGAAGGGCAGAATAATGCAGCCTCCATATTAAACAGGGCTGCACAAAAGGCTTCCAGCTCATTTACCGAAGGATCTTCGCCAAAAACATCATCCCCAACGGGGGCATTGAACATGGCCTGCATCATGGCGGGCGTAGGTTTTGTAAAGGTATCTGAACGCAAATCTGTTATCATGGCGCAAATGTAGAAGATTAATGAAGATTTTTAATTTGGAAAATCATTACCTGGATTTAAAGGCTGCAGACAATTTATCTATGATCCGGCATTAATCATAATCTGTCATGAAAAGCAATTTGAGAATATTTGTAGTAAGGGCATGATTATTGTTATATACATAAATCCTCAAAGAACAAAATATTCTTTGTCATCCTATTTGAAAACGATCTGAAATGGCTTACCTTTGCGCACATTTATCCTTTCATCGCAGCCAATTCTCAAACTAACAGTATAAAATGAGGCAATTAAAGATAGCAACCCAGATCACCAACCGAGATTCACAGGCGGTTGAGAAATATCTGCAGGAAATTTCCAAGATTTCGATGATCACTCCTGAAGAGGAAACCATTCTGGCCCAAAAGATCAAAATGGGAGATCAGCGTGCTTTGGATAAATTGGTACAGGCCAACCTACGTTTCGTGGTATCTGTGGCTAAGCAGTACCAGCACCAGGGCCTTTCGCTTAGTGACCTGATCAACGAGGGTAACCTCGGCTTAATTAAAGCGGCTCAACGCTTCGACGAAACCAAGGGTTTCAAATTCATTTCATACGCG
>JBGTJG010000336.1:0-8804 GCA_041745235.1 Ferruginibacter sp.
CGGCGTAGATCTCCTGCATCAGCAGACAAACAATGCGATAGTAGTAGGGATGCATTTGTTTGGCGGAGATCCTTTTATCAGCACAGATGGGAATAGCTTAGCTGCGCAGCAAAGCGTGAGCGGAGTACCTACAGGCCGAATAAATCGCAGTACAAACTGGACAGGTCCGCAATATCAAAATGTAAGTCAGGTTATAAATACGATTCAGGCCTCGGCAACTACAGGGTTGGCGATAAATTCTTCTTTTGCAACAAACAATTTGAGCGTTACGGTTAAGGTGCGGCATGAACAACCTATAACGGGAAATACAAAACTTACTGTGTATTTAGTTGAAGACAGGCTTTATTACTCGCAAAGTAATTATTCTGCAAATTTATATGGAGGTCTTTCTGCCATTCCTAATTTTGAATATAATGGCGTGTTAAGAAAAATAATTTCTACTTTGGCGGGGGATGCCATTCCTTCTTCAGGAACTATTAACGACAAAAGCTATTCATTAAACTTACCCGCAAATGTTTCCAATATCAACAATGCAAAAATTGTAGCATTTGTTACAAATGATGCGGGGAATGTTTTAAATGTGCAAGAGGTAAAAGCAGGAGAGAACAAAGGTTTTGATATACTTTAATTCCGAATACAAAAGTTGCTGTAGGAGAGTAAGCGTTAATTCCTTGTCGCAGATTATTTTACCGCATCCTCCACTATGGTTCCCTGCAGCTTTTTCAATTCTGTTTCCGCAACTTTTGTATTATATCGTGCTGTGATGAGGCGGTTGTAGGCTGCTTCCAAGCTTCGCTGCGCTTCCCGCAATTCCAATACAGTAGTAATGCCCAGCCTTAATCGCTCACTCGCAATAAAAACATTTTCCTTTGCAAGAACGATATTCTCTTCTTCGAGCGCTAACGTTTTCTGCTGCAGGAGATAATCTTTGTATGCAGTACTTACTGCGATCTCTGTTTGAAATTTTCGGTAATCAAATAGTATTTCCCTGTTCTCAATATCCAGCTTAGCTTCCTGTATTTGCCTTTTTACAGTGAATCCGTTAAAGATGGGAATACTTACTCCAAGCCCGTAGTTATAACCGCTATTCCTGTTGAACAAAGGGGTGAAGCTGTTGACAACGGTGGTATTCTCCACTCTGTTGAAATTGTATGCTGAATTAAATGATACGATAGGGTAGCGATCTGCTCTTCTTTCTTTTAAGACGAGGTTTGCAATTTTAATATTCTGTTCTGCAGTAAGCACTGCCGGGTTAAATTTATCTGCTTTTGTAAGCACATCATTAAAGTTGATGTTTTTCTCAATCGGTATGCTGTCCGTTACTTCATAGTTAGTGCCCTGTTTAAAAGCAACAAGCAGGTTTAACTGTTCTTTTAGTTGCTCCTGCAGAGTGATCTCGGCAAGCTGTGCTGCTTTTTGAGCATTGAGATCCACTTTCGCCTGCAGTACTTCCGGCTTTGCACCCAGACCGACAGACAATCTTTTTTCAGCCAGAATAACCCGATCTTCATTAAGCTTCATTTGTTCCTCAATTGCCCGCATCTGCTGTTTACGCCTAACAATATTATAGTAGGTCTTTATGATCTCGGAAACGGTATTTACGATCTGCTCCTTAATGTTGAGTTCCCCGAGACGTACCAGTTCTGCCAGGCGTTGTCTTGTAGCAAATAATTTAAAGCCATCGAAAATGGTCCAGTTCATATTAATGGCGGCTGCGAGGTTTTCAGATCTGATGCCGCCACGTTTTCTTTCCGTTCCGTCAGAGAGTTTTTGGTTGATTGCATTGTTGTTAAAGATCAATCCCCCTGTGGCATTGAGCCGCGGTAAAAAAGCCGCATAGGAATAGCTGTTATTGAGTGCGAAAACAGCAGAATCATTTTTTAAAAGAAGGATGTCGTAATTATTTTTAAGTGCAGCAGCAACCGCCTGTTCAATGGTGAGGGTATCCTGTGCATGCAGTTGCAGAGCAGGAAAGAGTAATAGTACAAACAATTTTTTACACAATCTTTTCATCAGATACTTTTAATACAGTCGTCTCCGTTTGAAGATCAAGCATATTTCTTTTCTTTTTGGAGGACATGTAGCCGTACATAGCCGGTATTACAAACAAAGTGAGCACCAGAGAGAACATAACCCCACCAACTATAACGATCCCAAGCGGGATACGACTTGTGGCAGCATCACCTATGGACAAAGCCAACGGCAGTGCCCCCAGTGACATGGCCAGGCTGGTCATAAGAATAGGCCTGAACCTTGAAACAGCCGCGTCTATAACAGCCGGAATTTTTGTTTCCCCGGCCAGCTGTTTTTTATTTGCAAATTCCACGATAAGGATACCGTTTTTAGTCACCAGACCGATCAGCATGATCATACCTATCTGTGAAAAGATGTTCAGCGTTTGATCAAATATCCACAATGATAGCACGGCTCCCGCAAGAGCGAGCGGTACAGTTACCATAATAATAAACGGATCGATAAAGCTTTCGAACTGCGCAGCAAGTACAAGGAATATCAGAATCAGGGCAAGAAAGAAAGCAAAATAAGTGTTGCCCGAACTTTCGGCATAATCTCTGGATGATCCTGTAAGGGACGTTCTGAAGCTTTCATCGAGTTCTTTATCTGCGATGGCCTGTATTTCTTTTATGCCGTCACCAACGGTCTTTCCTTCAGCAAGGCCTGCTGAAATAGTTGCAGAGCGGAAACGATTGAAATGGTACAGGGTAGGGGGTGTTACATCCTCTGATACCTCCAGTAAATTAATAAGGGAGATAGGCTGTCCAGTATTGTTAGTAACGAAAATATTTTTCAGGTCATTAGGATCATCCCTGTTCTTTCTTTCTACCTGACCAATGACCTGGTATTGCTTTCCGTCCTTTGTGAAATAACCTAAACGCTGGTTACTAAGAGCGAGCTGCAGTGTGCGGGAAATATCCTGTACAGAAACCCCAAGTTCACTTGCCTTCTGCCTGTCAATGCTGATCCGCAATTCCGGCTTATTAAATTTCAGATCAGCATCCGCACCTACAAGCACAGTGCTTTTCTGAGCAGCTTCCAGTATTTTAGGTAGTGCTGCTTTAAGTTTTTCGGAATTAGAATTCTGCAGTACGAACTGAACCGGCTGGCCACTTCGCCTGTTTACTGCTATGGTTTGGTCCTGTATTGCCACCGAACGGCCGGTGTTAAAAGCAGGCATTTTTTTATTCACCCAATTCACAATATCCTGCTGACTTCTTTCTCTTTCCTTAGGACTTACAAGGGCAACGCGTATGAAGCCGGAGTTCGCAGAACCCGATTGGAAACCCGGAGCTGTCATACTTGTGATGTATCTTTTTTCCGGGAGAGAATCTACCAGGAAGTTTGAAAGGCTTTCCATGAATTTGTCCATGGCATCATAGGCAGTACCTTCCGGTGCAGATACCTGCAGGCGAAATGCACTTTTATCTTCCATGGGCGCCAGTTCACTTTGCAGTCCTTTGCCTATAAAAAATATGATGGCAAAGCAAACGGCAATGATCGGGAACGCAAGCCATTTCAGGCGCATAAATCCTCCGAGCATATTCCTGTAGCCATTTTCCATGCCCCGGAAAAAAGGTTCCGTTTTCGTATAGAATTTCGAATGCTTATGCACCTTTCGGGACAGTTTGATATTCAACACAGGCGTGAGTGTAAGGGAAACGAAAGCAGAAATAAGAACTGCACCTGCCACCACAATACCGAACTCTCTGAATAACCTGCCGACAAAACCTTCCAGAAAAATAATGGGTAAGAATACTACTGCAAGCGTAATGGATGTGGCGATAACCGCAAAATAAATTTCCTTTGATCCTTCCTTTGCGGCACGCCATTTATCCATGCCTTCTTCCATTTTTTTGTAAATATTTTCCGTGACCACGATACCGTCATCCACCACCAAACCTGTTGCAAGTACGATAGCAAGCAGTGTGAGTACATTTACCGTAAAACCGGATAAGTACATAATAAAGAATGCGCCTATAAGAGAAACAGGAATATCAATCAGCGGGCGCAATGCGATCAGCCAATCCCGGAAAAAAAGATAAATGATAATTACAACCAGTATAAAAGAAATCAACAAGGTTTCTTTTACTTCGTTGATGGATTTGCGGATGTTCTCTGTCTGGTCAAAGGAGACCTCCATTTTAATATCCTCCGGCAGGTCGGTTCTGATCTCTTTCAGCCTTTTCTTAACATCATCAGATATAGCAATGTAGTTTGTACCGGGCTGCGGTACAATAGCGATGGCGATCATGGGTACACCGCTTTCTTTTAAAACGCTTTCCTCATTCTCGGGCCCAAGGACTGCTTCGCCGATATCGTTGAGCTTAATATCAGCGCCGTTTACGTTCTTTATGATGAGGTTATTGAACTCTTCTTCAGTATTGAGTTTACCAAAAGTGCGAATGCCCATCTCCGTAGCATCTCCTGATATTTTGCCTGATGGCAATTCAACATTCTCCCTTAATAATGCAGTTTGTACATCCTGGGGTGTGAGTGAAAAGGCGCTCATGCGGGACGGATCAAACCAAATACGCATGGCATATTTCTTCTCTCCCCAGATATTTACACCGCTCACGCCGTCCACGGTTTGTATCTTCTCTACCAGGTTATTATTTGCAAACTCTGTGATCTCGAGCGCATTTCTTTTTGTGCTCTGCAACAATACAATAACCACAGGGTCGTTACTGTTGTCTGCTTTAGAAACTACGGGAGGTGCGTCCAAGTCAGAAGGAAGTGAGCGTAAGGCCTGTGAAACCTTATCACGTACATCGTTTGCTGCGGATTCGAGCGGGGTGCCGAGGTTAAATTCGACTGTGATATTGCTGTTTCCCTGCGAACTCTGCGAGGTAATATTTTTAATTCCCGCAATCCCGTTTACTGCTTTTTCCAGGGGTTCTGTTATTTGAGTTTCTATGATCTCCGCATTAGCACCGGGGTAGGATGTGCGCACATTTATATTAGGCGGATCAAGGGCAGGGTAATCTCTCACGCCGAGATAATAATACCCGATAGAGCCAAAAAGCACGATCACTATGTTAAGCACAATAGCAAATACCGGCCGCCTTAAACTGAATTCTGAAATATTCAAATCTTTGGTATTTATTTCACCTTACTGATAATCACTTTGCTCTTTGGCTTTATTCCCATGATGCCGGTTGTAACAATAGTATCGCCGGCTTTAAGCCCGGTGAGTATCTGAACCATGGAAGAATCTCTTATCCCCGTAGTTACATCATCAAAAGAAATTGCGCCTCCCCGGTAAACAATTACCTTCTTACCCCTTGCCTGCGGAACAATGGCCTGTGTGGGAATCATGATGGCATTGGGATCGGGATCAAACTTGGTATAAATTTTTACAAACGAACCGGGAAAAATGTTCTCGTCATTTTTAAGCACAAGCGCACGCACATTGAGCGACCTGTTGTTTTCGGTAATGCCCATTTCAGTTGCAATCACTTTGGCAGTATATTTTTTATCAGATCCTGCTAATGTAAAATCAACCAGTTGGCCGTTTGTAAGTTTAGAAATATATCTTTCGGGTAATGTGAAATCTATCTTTAGCTGCGTATTTTGGCGAATAGTTGTGAGTACAGTCTGGGGTGTTACATACGCACCGGGGCTTACCATCTTTAAGCCAAGTGTGCCGGAGAAAGGGGCCCTGATCTCGGTACGCATTATATTACTGCGAACAATTGCCATATCTGCCCTAAGGTTATTGATACCCAGCGTTTGCATATCATATTCCTGCCGGCTCACCCCGTTTATAGCAAGGAGTTGGCGATAGCGCTCTGTGGTTTTTTCCTGCATCCGTTGCTGGACCTGCAGTTTACTGAGTTGAGCCCTTAGGTCGCCGTCGTAGATCTTTCCGAGAAGCGTACCTCTTCCTACAGACCGGCCTTCTGCAGCATTGAGGTAAGTGAGCCGACCGGAGACCTCCGGTTGTATTTGTGTCATTTCATTCGCAATAACAGTCCCGGGGAGTTCGAGGTCTTCACTAACCGCCATTGGTTTTACAATATAACCTTCCACTCGCATCGGGGGAGGTGCGGATGTTTTCTTATCTGTAGCTTTTATTTTTTTCTCTTTGCTACCGCAAGCTGTCATTATACTAAAACATGAGACAAAAAGAATGAGTATCGAAATATTAGGGCGGCTGAAGTTCACCGGAAAATTGACTTTGATGAAGTTGTAAAAATAACTACAAATACCTTCAGGCGGCTTTTTAATGTTTAAACGGTGAACCCGATCTTAAACTTCTACCGTTTTCACAAAAAGCAGGTTTTTTATCTGATTAGCCTTGTGGAGCAGTTCCTGAGGTTCACTGCTGAGAATGGTCACGTGGCCCATCTTTCGTCCCGGTTTTGTTTCCTTTTTACCATAGATATGTACAAATACATTGTCCATAGCCAGCACCTCGTTTAGTCCTGTAAAAGAAGCGGTGCCCGTGTGACCCTCTTCGCCCACAAGGTTTACGATTGCTGCAGGTAAGATGTGGTCTGTGTTTCCCAAAGGATAACCAAGCATTACCCGCCAAAGCATATCAAATTGGCTGCTGTAACAGGCCTCTATGCTGTGATGTCCGCTGTTGTGTACACGCGGAGCGGTTTCATTTACATACACATTATCATCGCGGTCTGTAAACAATTCAACTGCAAAAATGCCGGGGCTTTTTAGCTCTTTTACTACTTTCAGGGCTATGGCTTCCGCTTTCCAGAATACCTTTTCGGGAATCACCGCAGGGCTTATCTGGTAATTAAGCAAGTTTAAACGCTGATCTACAACCATATCCACCGGTTCATAAATAGCATTTTCACCTTTTTCGTTTACAGCTATGATAACGGAAAGCTCTTTTTTAATTTCAACCATTTTTTCCAAAACTGCAGGAGCATCAAATCCTTTGGACAGGTCTGCTTCAGTATGCATCAATTGTACACCGCGGCCATCATAGCCACCCTGCGCAATCTTGTGCACAGCGGGCAGAAACGCTGCATGCTGCTTTAGTTCTGCCTTAGTATTGGTAACAATAAATTCCCCTGAAGGGACCTCGATTGTTTTGTAAAATTCTTTTTGAGTGATCTTATTTTTGATGATCCTGAGCGCTGCGGGTTTCGGAAATATTTTTACGCCTTCATCTTCCAGTTTTTGCAGGGCATCTTCATTTACATTTTCTATTTCAATGGTAAGGACATCCAGGCCTTTGCCGAAATTATAAACGTCTTCAAAGTTGGTGATATCGCCTTTTGTAAAATGATGGCAGAGGTGTGCGGAAGGGCACGTGGGATCATTCTCCATTACAAAGGTATCCACGGGGTAATTTATAGCTGCCTGCAGGAGCATTCTGCCCAGTTGTCCGCCGCCGAGGATACCTGCTTTAATCATAGCGTCAAAGATAAGGTGGTATCATTTGGTTTTAAAATCCTTCCGAAAAATGCTTATTTTTTGATTATTTTGCAGCTTAATCCGTGATAATCTTTTGATAAAAAAATCAATATGAAATTCTCCTACAGAAAACAATTACTCGTTATTATTTTAGTATTCTCTTCAGTCAGTCTTTTAGCTCAAAGGCCCGGAAATAACCCTCCCGGAGATACAGTTGCAACAGCATCGGATACGTCCAAAACTACCAAAGGCAGATCAAAAGGCCCAAGACCTTATTCCGAGATTATTACGGCTAAGACACGAACAAGTGTGGGCATGTTTAAAGTTCATTATCTGGACGATAAATATTTTTTTGAGATCCCTAAAAGTTTATTGAAAAGAGAGATGCTCGTGGTAAACAGAATTTCAAAAGCACCCACGGCAGGCCGTAACTCCGGGCTTTCTTATGCAGGAGATGTTATCGGGCAAAACGTAATTTGGTTTGAACGCGGGCCAACCGACAATATTTTCCTCCGTACCATTTCTTATGCAGAATATACAAGAGATTCAACCTCACCGATGTTTACGTCCGTTAACAATTCAAACATTCAGCCTATTGAATTTGCTTTTGATATTAAAGCGGTCTCAAAAGATTCATCTGTTGTGATAGATGTGACAGACTTTGTAAACGGCGATAATGATGTATTATTTTTAAACAACAGCACTAAAAAAAGAGCTAATCTTTCAGGAATACAAAAGGATAAGTCTTATGTAATTACTGTAAAAACCTTTCCCATAAATATAGAAGTGGTTACTGTAAAAACGTATGCAAGTTCACCAACTGCGCCTACTTTCGGAAATACAACATTAGAGTTAAACAGTTCCATCGTATTGCTGCCAAAAAACCCTATGCAGGCCCGCTATTATGATCCGCGTGTGGGATATTTCAACGTAGGGTATACAGATTTTGATCTGAATCCCCAGGGTGTGAAAAAAGTTTCGATCATAAAACGCTGGCGGCTGGAACCAAAGGATGAAGACATGGATAAGTATAAAAGAGGCGAGCTTGTGGAGCCGAAAAAACCTATTATATTTTATATAGATCCCGCAACTCCTCCTAAATGGGTTCCTTATCTTATGCAGGGTGTAAATGACTGGCAAACCGCATTTGAAAAAGCCGGGTTTAAAAATGCCATCATGGCAAAAAAAGCGCCTACCAAAGAGGAGAACCCGGAATGGAGCTTGGAAGATGCACGCTTTTCAGCCATTGTGTACAAACCTTCCACAATACCGAATGCAAGTGGGCCGAGCGTTGCAGATCCCCGCAGCGGCGAAATAATGGAAAGCCACATAAACTGGTACCATAATGTAATGCTGGTACTTCGCAACTGGTATTTTGTGCAGGCATCTCCCTTAGACAGCCGTGCGAG
>JBGTJG010000337.1:0-2840 GCA_041745235.1 Ferruginibacter sp.
TGCTCCTTCAGCGCCTCAATACAAACCTTCACCTTGTACTCGGCGCTAAACTTGCGCCTGCTTGTTTTACCCATTTTTTTTGATTTTAAGATTTACAAATGTCTGTCTTAATTACCTGTCTAAAAAATGGGGAGTATTATAGTTCATCATGATGATTTAAATAATTCAAATAATAAAGTTTTGCAATTAAGTTACCCATCTAAAATCACATTTGGCGGCACCTATAGCAATCGTTCCGGTTCTTTCCAGTTTCCCTCCCCATTGTTCTGCCAGGGGATAATCCAATTTACACCAGGTGTTAAAGCAGACATCACCGATATTAAACTTCTTAAAATATTCGGCAACCTGACAGCGGGTGCAATTGAATGCAACTGTGTTCTCTTCCGCTTCTACATTTTCCCAACCATAATCAGGAGCGGTAAAGGGGAACATTCGAAACACTTGTGTCGCCAGTTCCATTCGTTTATGCGGATTGTCAGAAAATATTCCTGCAATAAGCATTGGAATTTCACCCATACGGGTATATATCTTCCAGCCAATTTGATAAATCAAATCAGTAGCTTCTTCTTTATTTTTTCCTGATTTTAAAAGGTTATTATACAGCGCAACTGACACACAGGCAAGGTGAATAGTAAATGTTGCTCCCAGCGTTTTTTGTGTAGGTAAATCAACTTCTAAACTTTCATATTCCTGCCAGGTATTTTTCAGTATTTGTTCAACAAATTCTTCTTTAAATTCCTTTGCCAAAATTTCATTTGCCGGTCGGCTTACTAATGATTTAAAAACTCCTGCATTTGCCTGCCAGTTTTTTAGGTTATGAATAATTTCATTATAAATGGCATCCCACATGAAAGTTGCTTCGCCATCCTTCCCATTTTTTCCGGGAAATGAAGACGGAACTATTTCTCCTGTGAGTAATAATTCAGGTAAAGTTTGTTCTGCTCTTTTACGAATGATGTTGCCATCAATAGCTAAACGGGCAAATTCTTTTGATATAATCGGTTTAGTAATTTCCTCAAATCGTGTATCCGGCGAAAGTTCAAAAGTTAATGCTTCAGCGGTAGTGAGGGCTTTGGCATGAAGTAATAAATTTTCAGGAAATACATAACCATATTTGTAACCTGCGGTAATCATGTTCATATAAACCTTTGTAATTGAAAAATCCTTTAACCGGCTTTTATAAAACTCATCCGCTAACTTTTTAAACACTTCATAAAAAGCTTTTTCATTTGCACCAGGCAACTCTTTACATTGCTTTTTAAAATGGTAAAAAGCCCGTTTCATATCATTTTGCACTACAGCTAACCAGTATAGCACAAACCTGTTGCGCTCTTCTTTTGTTAATTCGCCATACATCCCAAAATCAAGCAATACAATTTTGCCGTCTTCTTTAAAAAAGATGTTTCCCGGATGCAGGTCAGCATGAAATAAACCATCTGATATAAACATTTTCAGCTCCATTTCAGCAAGCCTGATGTTCAGTTTCTCCTTTTTTTCTTTGGATAGTTTTTGTATAACTTCCTTAAGCCGAAGACCGGAAACCTGTTCCATTACAAGCAACTTTTCGGTACTATAATCTGCATAAATCTTGGGAAATAAAATATCATCCCATCCGGCAAAATTATTCCTGAATCGTTCTATGGTTTCTCCTTCATGGGCAAAATCCAGTTCCTGTGTGGTGTACCTTTTAAATTCCCTGAACCCATTTAAAATATTAGCTCTTTTTTCTTTCTCTGAAAAAAAGAATTTTAAAAATGTAATTATTTCTTCTAATTTCTTAAGGTCATTTAAAATTATTGATTTCACATCCGGTCGCTGAACTTTAAGTGCTACTTTCCTTCCTGATTTAAGAACAGCGAAGTGAACCTGAGACAAAGAGGCTGATGCGATTGGCTTTTCTTCAACACTTTGAAATATTTTTTGCACGGGTTGCGAAAGTTCTTCTTCAATTATTTCTTTTGCTTCTTTAAAATCAAAAGATGGTACATTTTCCTGTAGTTTTTCCAAAGCAGTAATGTATTGAACCGGCATTATATCCGGGCGGGCGCTTAGTATCTGCGCCACCTTGATAAATACAGGACCTAATTCAAGCATATCCGCTACGAATTGTTCGGGCAGCGGGGAATAATTTTTTCCCTGTTCATTCAACCGTAAGAATCTTTTATAAGCCCGGTATTGCTTAATGCCCGTTTTTATTATTTTCCATTTCGTATTCATTTGTTTACCTGATTATTTCTCATAATTTTTAAACAATAAAAGCTTAGAAAATAGATTAGCAAAGGCAGAATCATAAATTGTAATACCGGCGAAATACCCACATTAATGATAGGAATGATGGGCATTGAATCGGCATAAGCCCAGGTCCCTAGCGATAAATGCCGGATTTCTGCTAACACTGCGCCTGTTCCACCTGTCAATATCACTATGACTATACGCTTCCATTTTAGATGTTGTATCCAAAGCGGATTTTTAAATATAAGAGCAAAACCAAGGTAGAGGAGCAGAACCATGATCACATCGGCAAGGGAGGCTAAAGCACAAAATGCTATATGCTCTAAGCTATATAATGATGGTATATAAAGAGGAACCTGGATTAATTCCCATGCGAAATTTAGCAGGAATGAAAGAACAGTTATAGTAATAACAAATTTATTGAAAGCTTTCTTATCAGTTGCTTTTTTTAATAATAGGAAATAAAGAATTCCTGCCAAAATCAAAGCTATAAATGGAATTAAAAAAATTACAGGGTTTATATTATTCATCTGCTTGATAATTATCGGCGATTATAAATTTCTTTTTTTTCATTTTGCCATATTTATTTTGGGGTTTCAAATTACCTT
>JBGTJG010000338.1:0-2262 GCA_041745235.1 Ferruginibacter sp.
AATTAATTCAATACTAGATAACCTTGGTTTTAAAAACACCAGAGTAAATTCCAGAACCGATGGAAGAAGAGAAGATTGGAAAATATACGGCTGGGGACAAACCACCGCAGAAGAAATGGCCCGGCTTTTCGAATTGATTTATCATCAAAAAATAATTTCGCCATCTGCCTCGGAAAAGATGATGAGAGTTCTTGGTAGAAATTTTTGGGATGCTGAAGCTCTTTCTCAAATACCGCCAACTATAGAAGTGTTTAGTAAAAACGGGGCCGTAAATGCATCAAGAAGCGAAGTGATGTTGGTGAATGCAAAACGTAATCCTTATATACTATCTATTTTCACTAAAAATAATAAAGACGAAAGCTGGACAGAAAGTAATGAAGCCTGGATACTGACTAGAAAAATTTCGAAATTGGTTTGGGATCATTTAAACAACTGATACACTATCCAACTCATTACATAAGCAAGGCCGGTCATATAAATTAACTGTATAATGGGCCATTTCCATGTCTTGGTTTCTCTCTTTACAATTACAAGTGTGCTCATACACTGCATAGCAATCACATAAAAAACCATCAGGGATAAACCTGTGGCGAGATCATAAACTTTACTCCCGTCTGCCCTCTTTGCAGTTGCCATTTTTTGCCGAAGGGTGCTGCTGTTCTCATCTGCATTGCCCACAGAGTATAAAGTTGCCATGGTTCCTACAAAAACTTCTCTCGCCGCAAAAGAAGTAATAAGCGCTATGCCTATTTTCCAGTCATAACCCAATGGCCGGATAGCAGGTTCAATAAAATTACCGAGTGAACCGGCGTAGGAATTCTGAAGCAAAGCAGTATTTTTCTCTTTCTCCAATTGGTCTTTTTGTACCGGGGATGCCTGTATCAAAGCATCATATTTTGTGCTTACAGCCCGCATTTTATCAGCCGGGCCATAACTGCTGAGCCCCCACAACAAAAGGCTGATCACCATGATTACTTTACCCGCATCAAAGACGAAAATTTTTGCCTTCTCTATCATGGTTACCAACACATTCTTCCAGCGGGGTCCGCGGTAGACCGGTAATTCCAATATAAAAAAACTACGCTCGGTACTTTTGATGAACCATTTCATTACCCACGCCACTAAAAGTGCCAGCACCGTGCCGAGCATGTACAGCACCATCATAACCAGCCCCTGCAGGCTTATAAATCCAAGATAAAATTTTGAAGGAATAACCAATGCAATGAGAATTGTATAAACCGGTAACCTTGCGCTGCAGCTCATCAGCGGTGTTATCATTATGGTTAGCAGCCTTTCTTTTTTATTTTCGATATTCCTTGCACTCATAATGGCCGGAACTGCACATGCATAAGCACTGATCATGGGCATAACACTTTTACCGTTTAGTCCCACTTTGCGCATCAGCTTATCCGTAAGAAAACTGATGCGGGCCATGTAGCCTGTATCTTCCAGCAATGTGATCAAACCGAACAGGATCATGATCTGCGGAATAAAAACCATTATGCCACTTAGGCCTGCGACGATGCCATTAATAAAAAGATCAGATATCCACCCTGACGGCAATACTCCGGAAAGCCAGCCGCTGAGCTGGCCAAAACTCCATTCAATACCATCCATCGGAAACTGTGCAAGCCAGAAAACAGATTGAAAAAGAATGAATAAAACACTGATAAGGATAATATAGCCCCATGTACGGTGAAGAAGAATATCATCCAGCCTTTCAGTAAATAAGGTTTTCTGCAGCGGGTCACTTTCCACCACTGTCTGTTGCATGATATGTTTGATGCGGGTATACCGCTGCATAATTTCTTCTGCCTGAGTTTTGGTAGGATTGAAATTATGATCTCCTTTTACCTGATCTATTTTTTCTGCAAGAGACCTGTTTAAATTAAAATGGTCGTGATTAATTAAATAATGAAGCACTTTATAATTACTTGCATCAGGAATGTATTTTTTGATAATGCTTACTGCCGGTGTATTTATAATACTGTCCTCAATAAAATCACGTGCGGGGAGATACTGATCATTTTCTGCCAGGTGTTCAATTGCTTTCTTAAGTGCGGTTATTCCTTTATTTTTTCTTGGATTTATCGGAACAATAGTTACGCCCAGTTCCCGTTCCATTCCTCCGATATCGATCTGAGTGCCTTTTTGTTTGGCCAGATCCATCATCGTTAATGCAATTACCAACGGAATCTTCAGATCAATTATCTGCGAACAAAACAGCAAATTGCGTTTCAGGTTACTGGCATCAGCCACCAA
>JBGTJG010000339.1:0-5473 GCA_041745235.1 Ferruginibacter sp.
GCTTTATGCTGCTGTCAAAGGACATGGCGGTACGGTAAGATTCGTTTCATTACCCTATGAAGCACACAGTTACCGTGGTAAAGAAAATTTACTGCATATGCTATGGGAGCAGGATGCGTGGCTGAAGAAATTTGTAAAATAATCTATCGGAGCTTATGGGTATTGCAGAACTGAACCATGATAAAGAAAGAATCATACTGCATGCAAATCTGTACTTCTACGGCGATGCGGCTAATGATGCAATCAGTTTACAAATTGCAGCAGATATAAATGATCAATGGAATGAACCCATCGGGTATGTTCGCATCTCCGGCAAAAATTATAAAGTGATTTTCGCTGTGAAAGGATTTTATGCACCGGGCCTGAGACAAGAGAATGTAAATGAAAACACAGATCCGTTAAATAACTTTTTTCGGATTGAAGAATTTGCATCCGGCAATATTTCATTTGTGGATGGTATAAAAAGCAATACGGGTTATTTTAAAATGGATAACCTTCTCAATCATTCTACAACTGCAGCGCACGAATACGGGCATACACTCGGGTTAATACATCCGCACAATACGGACATAAGAGGTAAGGGCGTGCCCGGAATTATGTATCCGAGAGGAACGGTCTGCGATGCACATTTTCATTATGATCCTTCTGCAGAAGCTTATGCAGTAGGGGGAACTATGAATCCCATACACCGAAAAGTGTTACAATCGGACATAGATGATCTGCATTTTGAAAAATTGCATTACAACAGCCGAGGTATGGCGATTATCGGGGATTTTACAAGTGTATGGCATTACAGGCATCAGATAACTTAATAGGTTTTGCCTTACCGTTCACATAATTATTTTCTTTTCGGCATAAACAATTCCTTTCCTTTGATAAAATTTACCAATGGCTATCCTGACTGTAGAAAATATTTCTAAAAATTACGGTAAAATTAAAGCGCTCAGGGGAGTAAGTTTTTCTGTGCCTGAAGGTTGTGTCTTCGGTATTCTCGGCCCGAACGGCAGTGGTAAAACTACCTTGCTCGGCATTATTATGAATGTGCTGAAAGCTTCCGGGGGCAGCTACAAACTTTTTGATGAAACTGCTACTGATTCACACAGAAAAAAAATAGGCACCCTCCTGGAAACGCCCAACTTCTATCATTATTTATCCGGCGTAAGAAATCTTAAAATAAATGCTGCAGTAAAGGGGCATGGTAAAAATGATATAGAAAGGGTTTTGGCTGTTGTAGATCTCGTTAATAGAAAAGATTCTAAATTCAGTACATATTCTCTTGGCATGAAACAACGCCTTGCCATAGGCGCGGCGTTATTAGGCAACCCGGACGTATTGGTGTTTGATGAACCAACTAACGGCCTTGATCCGGTGGGTATCGCAGAGATAAGGACACTCATAAAAAGCCTTGCAGCATCCGGCAAAACCATAATCATGGCGAGCCATCTTTTAGACGAAGTAGAAAAGGTTTGTACACATGTAGCTATTCTTAAGCAGGGAGACTTACTTGTTACCGGCTCTGTGAAAGATGTTTTTACACAGCAGGATATTGTGCAGGTAAACGCTGCTGACAAAGAAAAGCTGAAAGCTGTTCTAAGTGCGCTTAATATCTATAACAGGATAGATGAAATAAACGGCATCATAGAGCTTACTTGTAATGCAGGTAGTGCCGACCTGGCCGAAATAAACCGCTTTTGCTTTGATAAAGGAATAGTCCTTTCTCACCTGCAGATCAAGAAAAGTAATATAGAATCAAAGTTTCTGGAACTTACCAATTAAAGATTATGATTACGTTGCTTAAAATCGAATGGCTTAAAATAAAAAATTACACTGCGTTTAAAGTACTTACCATATTCTTTATCCTGGGAATTGTACTGGTAAATTTTGCGGTGTACCAGGTAGTAAACAACAACATTTTCAATGAAAGTGAATTCCGTGGATTGATCCGCACTTTTAATCCTTACAGTTTTGAAAATACCTGGCAAACTACAAGTTATGCAGCAGGGTTTTTGTTGCTGTTACCCGCAATGATCATTCTCATGCTCGTAACAAATGAGTATGCTTTCAGAACGGCTCGCCAGAATATTATTGATGGTATGAGCAGGGCAGAATTTATCGGCGTAAAGCTGGTATTTGCTTTTTTGCTTGCTGCGGCGGGAACATTGATTGTATTTCTTACCGCATTTATATTCGGGTTATCATCTGACACAGATTTTTCAGTGAACAGCATATCACATGTAGGATATTTTTTCCTAAAATCACTTACCTATAATATGCTCGCGGTGCTTATCTCAGTTCTGGTGAAAAAAACCGGATTTGCAATCGGCTTGTTTTTTATTTACATGGGTGCGGAGAACATTCTGTCTCAGTTGCTGGACGGATACAGTATTTATCTTAAAGCAAAAAAAGCAACTGATTTAGGCAGCATGGGCGATTATCTGCCTATGAATGCAGCTGATGGCTTGCTTTCTTTCCCGGATAACCCGCTCAAATCCATGGCGAAAAATGCAATGCCAACAGATTATTATTGGATCGTATTTCCTTTAGCAGTTTTTTATTTATTGTTCTTTATTTGGTGGAGCAGGCGAAAATTTATAAAGGCTGATCTGTAATTTCTTCATTTTCTATTTCATGTACCGCTTTTTTTACATTTGGGTACATAAAAGTAAACCCGGCATCTTCTAACTTATATGAACTGACTGAGGCACTTTTTAGGATCTCAATGCTGCGGCCTCCTATTAAGATCTCTAAAGCGATTTTTGGCACATGTACAGGGAGGTAGTATTTACCCCTCACTTCATCTCCTATAGTAAGTGTAAGTATTTTATTGCTTACCGGCATCGGCGCCACCGCATTATAGTTCCCTGTCATTTCCTCATTTTCCATTGCAAATATATAAGCCCGGGAGAGGTCGTCTATATGTATCCAGCTAACAATCTGTTTGCCGCTTCCTAATATGGCAGCAATGCCGAATTTCAGCGATTTTTTAAATTCCGGGTATGCGCCACCTTTGCTGCTGAGAACTATTCCCGTACGCAGCCTGCAAACCCTGATACCCATTTTCTCAGCGGGTTCCGAACTTTTCTCCCATAGCATGCACACCTCACCTAAGAATTCAGTATCCGGCCCCTCATCTTCAAAAAATTTATGACCGCGTATTTTATCAGCCCCATACCATCCTATCGCAGAAGCACTGATAAACACCTTAACTTTATGATCATTTTCCTGCAGGGTTTTGATCAGCAATTCGGTACTTTTTGTACGGCTTTCCAGAATTACCTTTTTGTAACGCTCGGTCCATTTTTTATCCATTACGCCTGCCCCGGCCAGATGTATAATTCCATCGGCTGAAGTAATTGAAGCTTTATCAATTATGCCTTCCTTAATATTCCAAAAAGCATATTCAACGCCCGGTATTCTTTTAGAAGATGCATGGTCTCTCGTAAGTACTGTTACGGAGTATTTTTTCTCAATCAGGTTTTCTATAAGGGCGTTTCCGACAAGGCCTGTACCACCTGTAACGAGGATTGATTTCATAATATTTTTAACACTTCCGATTGGAATGCATGTGGTTCGATTTATGGTTCACTTCCATAAATCCTTATTTTTATATAAATATCTGACTGTATGAAAATTATTTTACTTTTTGTTTCTGTTTGTATCTCCGCTTTATATTTTTCCGCTAATGCTCAAACAATTTCCTATTCTCCCGTAGAGAATGTAAATTACCGCAACCTCAGTTTTGAGATTGTAGGTAAGTTTTCAGATAAGTTTATTGTTTATAAAAATCCGAATCGCCGGCATGAGTTTACAATTTACGATAACAATATGGCACTTATTCAAACGGTAAGGGCAGATTTCATTCCTGATAGAGCAGTTAACATTGATTTTATAACTTACCCTGATTATTTTCTTGTTTTCTGGCAGCATGACAGAGGGAACACTTCCCGCTTCTCCGCTGCGAGAATAAGCCCGGAAGGTAAATTAGTCAGTTCAGTAATGGAGCTGGATGCATTTAAAACATCCCTGTTTTCCAACAGGAGTTCTTATGGACTTACATGCAGTGAGGATAAAAAGAAAATTCTGCTTTACAGAATACTGGAAAAGAATGATATTTATGATTTGACATCCAAAGTTTATGATGAAGGCCTTGGTTTGTTAGATTCCTCTTTTAACCTCATCGAGTATAACCAAAGAAGGGAATATTTCAGTGACCTTTCAATAACCAATGAAGGTTCACGAGTGTTCACTAAGGTAAGGCATAATGCCAGGGCTGAATTCATAAATTTCCTTGAAATTTTCTCGCAACGAATGCAATCCGATTCTCTTCTCAAAGTCATCGTCCCGTTAGACGAAAGGCTCATCTCTGAAACTTTCCTTAAGATTGATAACGTTAATGATCGTTATATTCTGAACAGTTTTTCTTACAAAAAATTTGCAGGTAATGTTGAGGGAACTTTTACAGCGGTAATTGCAGCTAAACCGTTTGCACTTACTCACAAAGCAATAAATATTATCAATGATACTTTGTTGGCTAAGCTATCCGGCCGGCCTGATTGGCGTACGGCGTTTGACCGGTTAAATCTCCGCAATATCATACTAAAAAAGGACGGTGGCTTTATGGCAGTAACTGAAGAGTATTTTACACAAAGACGATTTGGAAATACCTTTGATGACCGATTTGCTGCTTCAAATTTCAGATACAATGACTATTTCCTGTACAACCGGGGAAGCTACGGTTACTACAGGCCGTTTAATGAAGGAAGCAGCACAGGAACGGTTTACAACTATAATGATATTATAGCATTTAGTTTTTCTAAAGATCTGAAGCTTCAATGGAACAGGGTTATCAATAAAACTACAAGTGCAATTGAGAATGATAATTTCCTTTCATTTGCCAATATGAATGCAGGGGGAGAGATACATTTCCTCTTTTTGGAAAAAGATAAAAACAGACAGATTGTAAGTAACCATGCACTTCAACCTGATGGTTCTGTTAAAAGGTATGCTACACTGAAGGGACGCGAAGCAGGATACTTTTTTATGCCGCGTCTTGCCAGGCAAACAGGTTTGCAGCAAATGATTATTCCATGTATAGTAAGAAACAATCTTGCATTTGCAAAAATTGATTTTTAGATTTGCAGCTTTTTGACTGTTCTTTTTTAATTTAACTATTGTGACAGGCATTTTTAAAGCCAACAATCCCTCGGGAAATGCAATACTGTTTTTTTATGCTCTCGTATTGAAGCTCCCGCTGTTTTTGCATGCAATGCCTCCCCGTTTGCAGCCTTCCGACGGCATATTATATCAATTTCTTCTGCAGGTTGCAAATCCCATGGCCCGCAGTTTCCCCGGTATTTGGAATGTGCTCACTTTTATTTTACTTTTCACGCAGGCACTCAGTATCAACAAAATTGTAAACAGCCAGCGTTTACATAAAACAAGTAATTACCTAACGGGCATGAGTTACCTTTTG
>JBGTJG010000340.1:0-3621 GCA_041745235.1 Ferruginibacter sp.
TTATTTTGAAAAACCTTTACTGTGCTCTCAAACCACTTCTCTTCCGGAAATAGCAGGGGATGCTGCTATTTATTTTGATCCGGAGAGTGCAAAGGATATAGGCAGGGCAATGATCTATATAGCTGAACACCCGGAGATTGCTGAATCCCTTATAGCAAAGGGTAAAGAGAGATTAAAGAAATTTTCCTGGAAAAAAACAGCAGAAGAAACGATCGGTATTTACGAAAAGCATTTTGCTAAACTGTGAATGATGCTTTAGTAATAACATAATGTAAATGGATAAGAAAAGAAATTTAAACCTTGTGCAATTGCTGAGAGGGATCGCCAGTTTACTTGTTGTACTGATGCATGCCACTGTAAATGCAAAAGATATATGGAAGCTTAATTTTCTTGGAGGTTTCTTTTCATTCGGCGGTGCCGGAGTTGATATTTTTTTTGTGCTGAGCGGTTTTATTATTACTTATACGAGCATGTCATTACTGCGAAACAGTATAAATTTCCGGAAATTTTTTAAGCGCAGGTTTGTAAGAATATTTCCCGTCTATTGGATCATTGGCGCAGTTTTTTTGGCCATACAGATTGTCCTTCCGGCATTTTACAACACACCCTTTACAAAAACCCAGGGTAATCTTATCAGAACTTTTTTTTTATTCCCTGAGCATGAAATGCTGAACGGCGTGAGCTGGACACTGAGCTATGAGCTTTTTTTCTACATGCTTTTTTCACTTTCATTTCTCATAAAGAAAAAAAATATCTTAACAGCTTTTTATGTCTTTTATGTACTGAGTATTATTTTTCTTCCCTTCATTTACCCCGGTCTATATGATCAGTTATGGAGCAGGTTTGTATTTTATCCGATGAATATTGAATTCTTTATGGGTATTGCAGCAGCTCTTATTATACCCCGCATTTCATTAAAAACTTCAGTCGTTTTTTTAATTACCGGCGCACTTGCCTTTATAACAGCAGGCGTTTTTGCCAATAACGGATACTATTTATTTGATAATTTATTTAACAGGGTGGTTATATTCGGTATACCTTCTTTTTTTATTGTGGCCGCAATTGTAAGATGGGAACTCGGAAATAATTTCAGCATACATAATTTGCTCCTGAGATTAGGTGAAGCTTCTTATTCATTATACCTTATTCATTTGCCGCTGCTTATTGCCATGTTTAAAATAGCGGCACGCCTCAATATTACCAATGCATACATTTTAAATTTTATTCTTTTTACGGTAATCTGTATACTTTGCATAATCAGTCTCATTTTCTACAAAATTGTTGAAAAACCTATGATTGATAAATTAAACACGATATTAAAATAATCAGGGTTCAGCTGCACGTGTTGAACGGTTCTGTCAATTCAAAAGAATAAGGTATAAAATTTTGCACACAAGAATATTCAATAGTATAGATTTTATCGTAGTGCCTTTCGTGCTCGTATTGATTTTTACAGCATTGTATTTTTTCAAAAAAAAGCAGCCGGATCAGATTAAGCAATTCTTTTTTACAGCATTGTATTTACGCATAGCCGGCACTTTTGCGATTGCTTTTATTTATGAATTCGTATACGGCTATGGCGATACTTATGCTTATTATTACATCACGCAGGCAATCAGTTCTTTTTTCCCAGGCAATTTCATTTCATGGCTGGAGATTCTTTTTAATAAATCAACGGGAGATAATCCGAGCGTAGCAGCCTGCTATCAGCTCATCGAAGAGCATAATGACATCTATGCCGTTATTTTTGAGGGACGTGATAACGTTTCAGTTTGCAAAATTGCCTCGGTAATAAATATCGTGTGTTTTAATTCTTATTTAGGAATAGCACTCATTTTCGGAACCCTTTCATTTCTGGGCTGCTGGTATATTTTCAAAACGTTTGTACATATCTTTCCCGGTTATGAAAAAGTATTTTCTTGGTTATGTCTTTACCTTCCTTCTCTGTGGTTTTGGGGCAGCGGACTTTTAAAAGACCCTCTGTGTATTTTTTCTCTCGGGATACTCATGCACAGCGTATTTGTAAAAGACCGAAGCCTCATCAGCCGGTTGATCATGATTTGTATAGGCAGTTATGTTCTTTTATATATAAAACCCTACATTGTTTATTCATTCTCTGTAGCTTACTTCGGCAGCCTTACTATTAATTATTTCAGGAGGATCAATATCTGGGGAAAATTTGCGCTGATTTTTTTATTTGTTGCACTATTGGCTGTTAGTTTTTCTGCTATTTCTGCAGCGGTAACAGAAGGATTTACAAAAATACTTACCCAGTCAGAAGCATACCTCAATTCATACTCTCAATCTGCTGACTCGGGCGGTGCCACAATAGTGCCTACGTTTGATCCTACTCCTTTTGGGTTTTTTAAACTGAGTATGGAGGGATTGGTAACAGTTTATATGAGGCCGTTTCCATGGGAAATAAAGAAAATACTATACCTGTTCTTAATTTTAGAAAACCTTTTTTTATATTATATTTTATTTAAAAATGTGAAAGCCGGGCCTATCCTCTTCCGCAAAAATTATCGAATACTTATCTCGTTCTGTATAATATTTGTGCTCTTTCTGGGTGTGGTGATCGGCGTTACTTCATTTAACCTTGGAACAATAGCCCGATACAGGGTTCCCGCATTACCCTTTCTTTTTTCAGGCATTTTTGCATGGAAGCTTTCTAAAAGAAAAAAGCGGATTGAAAAACCGGTAATATTGAACCCGGCATAACCCAAAGCTTTAATGTGTTTATTGAATTGGGTTTTGTACATGTGTAAGCCCTCTTCATCTTTGAAACATGCCGGCCGGCAATAAACAGTTATTTTTGCACAGAAATAAATCAAGAAGAAAATGTGCGGAATTGTCGGCTCTGTTAATTTTAAATTATCCTACAGCACAGTCAACAAAACCATGCTGCACAGAGGGCCCGATGAGCAAATTGGTTTCCCTGCAGATAATGTAGATTTGTATCATCTGCGCCTTTCTATCTTAGATATATCAGGCGGTAAACAACCAATGCATCTTAACGGGCGTTATACCATCATTTTCAATGGTGAAATATACAATCATCTTGACCTCAGAAAAAAGTTCGGTCTCTCGGGAGAAACGCATTCCGATACAGAAACCCTTTTGCTGCTTTACAGAAAAATGGGTCCTGCTTTTCTTGAACATACAGACGGCATGTTTGCATTTGCTATCTATGATAACCTGGAAAAAACAATATTCATAGCCCGTGACCGTGCAGGAAAAAAACCGCTTTATATCTACAAAGATGCAGGCAAGATCGTTTTTGCAAGCGAGCTCAATTGTTTGCGCAGCCTCCTCCCCCTCGAAATGAACGAAAAAAGCTTCTGCCATTATACTAGGCTCGGCGCTTTTTACAGGAATCTTACACCTTATCAAAATGTAACAGAACTCTCCGGGGGCAGTTATTTAATGATCAATTGCCGTAATCTTTCGGTTACAGAAAAAAGGTGGTGGGATATAAGCAAATATTACGGGCAAAAGAGTTCCGACAGTTTTAATCACAGTCTCACAAAGGTTGATGAATACCTGCATACAGCAGTGAAGCGAAGACTGGAATCCTCCGACCTGGAAGTAGGGTGTTTCCTTAGCGGGGGTATAGACAGC
>JBGTJG010000341.1:0-2572 GCA_041745235.1 Ferruginibacter sp.
TTGAGAGGACAGGGGCCCGGTACAGTCACCTTTCATCATCATTTGATTCTGTATATACACGCCATCACTTGTAGTATATCCTACTTTATAGCCCGCGGTTTTAGCAATATGTGCTGTAATGCGGGATGTGGTAGTTTTGCCGTTTGTTCCGGTAATTGCAATGATCGGAATCCTGCCGGTATTTTCTTTCGGGAAAAGCATATCAATTACCGGCTCTGCTACGTTTCTCGGAATGCCTTCAGATGGTTCTATATGCATACGGAAACCGGGAGCAGCATTCACCTCCAGCACGGCACCGCCGTTCTCGGCTATGGGAACTTCAAGTCCCGGTGCCATTATATCAATGCCGCAGATATCCAGTCCGATTATCTTGCTTATACGCTCGGCCATGAAGATATTCGAAGGGTGAACTTCTTCGGTTACATCAGCAGAAGTGCCGCCGGTACTGAGATTGGCAGTAGGTTTTACCAACACCATCTCACCTTTAGGAGGCACACTATCCAATGTATATCCTTTCTCGGCAAGTATTTTTGTTGTAAAGCTGTCAGGCCTTATTTGTGTAAGCACTTTTTCATGCCCATAACCTCTTCGTTCATCTTTGTTGGTCTCATCTATGAGCCATTGAATGGTGTTTTCACCGTCACCTGTTACAGATGCGGGTGTGCGAAGTGCAGCACAAACAAATTTGAAATTTATACAAAGAAGGCGGAAATCATAACCTGTAATAAACTTTTCACAGATTACTCTGCTGCCATATTTCTGCGCTGCTTCCAATGCCGCAAGAGCCTGTTCAAAATTTTCAATATTTGTCGTTGCCCCTTTGCCATGGTTTCCGTTCAGCGGCTTAAGCACACACGGATATCCGATCTTATTGATTGCTTCTTTTAATTCCTCTGCATCACGTATAATGCTGCCTTTAGGTACGGGAATCTGTGCATCTTCCAGCAAGTTTTTGGTATCGTCCTTATCACCCGCTATATCTACTGCAATGCAGCTTGTGGTGCCTGCGATAGTAGCTCTGATTCGCTGCTGATTTACGCCGTAACCGAGCTGCACCAAACTGCTTTTGTTCAAACGAATAAATGGAATACCACGTTTTGCTGCTTCATCCACAATGCTGCCGGTGCTTGGCCCGAGTCTCGTTGTTTCCCTCAGTTCACGCATTTGCTGCACATCAGCATTTATATCATACGTTTCACTTGCAATAAGGGCTTCGCAAATCCTGAATGCAGACCTCGCAGCATACAGGCCCACAGCTTCTTCCATATAATCAAAGACCACAAAATATTCACCTTCTTTGCCGGTTCCCCGTGTACGGCCAAAGCCCATATCCATTCCTGCGAGCGTTTGCAGCTCTAAAGCTATATGTTCCATTACATGGCCCATCCAGGTGCCTTCATCTACCCGTTGAAGGAAGCCGCCGGGTATGAGCTCGCTGCAACGATGTTCATATAACGTAGGAATCAGCTTTTCAATATTTTCTCTGAAACCCGGGATAAGGTTTGTAGGTTTCTGTTCCATTTCCTCCAGGTCCAGTTTCATCTGTATTAGCTTGCCGCGGCGTACGCTCCAATAATTGGGGCCGCGTAGTGCTTTTAGTTCTACGATCTTCATGTTAATAGTTCAGGTGATTTGTCTGAGGGAGGAAATTAGTGAATAGAAATCGATTCGCAAAAAGGAAAGCGATTTAATCCGGATTTATCACGGGATAAATATTTTGTGTGCCATGTGAGATCGTCCGTCATAAATAACAACAACGTAAATTCCTGCTGCAACCAGCCGCAAATCGAGTGTATTAATTCCGGGAGATAATTTTTTTGAAAGGATTCGCTGTCCGATCATATTTATTACCGTTGCTGAATTTTGAGCATTGGCATTTGATCCTTGTATGTTCACCGTAAGAATACCGTTGACAGGGCTTGGGAAAACAGCTGCGGGGCCGTAACAGGTTGTAATTGCAGTTATGACCTGAGAATATTCTTTACGATTTGCAAAATCTGTCATGCGAAGCCGATATAAACCTTTTCCAATTTTCGGAGAAGTGTGTAAAAAGCTGTAAGGAAAATTCGGGGGTGTAACAGTCGGATTTATTTTTCCGATGACCGTAAAAGCAGAGCCGTTATGGCTGTATTCCACAGCATATTCTTTTACATCAATCTCAAACAAGGAAAGCCAGTTTAAGTTTACTGCACAGTTTCTTTCTTCAGCATAAAAAGAATTTAATCTTACATATTCAAGGCACCCCGGTGGGCCGCAGAGGTAAGCATTATCGCAATTTGCAAAGTTATTCATAGTGAAACGAAAAGAATATACGCCCGGTGCAAGTAAAGCTGAGCCTGAAACCTGTTTCCATAATTCCTGATTTTCAAAGGGCGAAAAATTTACAGCAGTTGAAATAGCCACAACTGATGAAGAAGAATCGATAATCTCAATTAAACTTTTAAACCCTGACCCTCCGACTTCCCGACGCGAAAAAGAACCGCTGAAATTGATATTTGCGGTGCATTTCACTGTGAAACTTTGCTGTAAAAATCCGTCCGCATCAGTAAGATCAATATATTGAATTCCTTGC
>JBGTJG010000342.1:0-2860 GCA_041745235.1 Ferruginibacter sp.
TGGTATTCTGCGATTTTTTCAGGAGTTAGGTTATCAGCATTTATATTTACACTGGTAGCTTTTGCACGGGCTTCTACTACAGCAGTTAATGTACTTTGCTCAAAATTAGCAGCGCCTTTTACTGTATTTACAAGGTTACCCACAAGGTCAGCCCTGTTCTGGTATTCTGTCTGTACATTGTTCCAAGCTTTTTTCACACTTTCATCCTGCTTTACAAGGCCGTTATATCCGTTACAGCCCATAAAAAGAACAACAGCCAATATTCCTAATAAAATTAATAATCCGGGTTTCATTTTCTTTGTTTTTAAGGTTTAGGGCGTAAAAGTATGAAATAATCAGGTGTGCTGGAATATCTTTCAAATGGGTGATTTTAGCTTGCCGGAAACGGGAAGAAATTTTTAAAGATATAACCTCAACAAATTGTAATTTTGCCCCGCAAAAAATAATCACTTTTTAAATATTAAGTTATGAGTACAGTAAAAGTTGCCATTAACGGTTTCGGGCGCATCGGCCGTTTGGTTTTCAGGCAGATCCACAATATGAAAGGCATAGATGTGGTTGCCATCAATGATCTTACAAGCCCGGCTACACTGGCTCATTTATTAAAGTATGACAGTGCCCAGGGACGTTTTAATGAAGACATCACTTCCGGCGAGAATTCAATTTCTGTTAACGGTAATGAGATAAAAATATATGCGCAAAAAGATCCTGCACAAATTCCATGGGGCACGCATGATGTAGATGTGGTAATTGAGAGCACTGGGTTTTTCGCAGATGCAGATAAAGCGCAGGCTCATATTACTGCAGGTGCAAAACGAGTCGTTATTTCTGCTCCGGCAACAGGAGAACTTAAGACTGTAGTATTTAATGTAAACCACGAAATTCTAGATGGCAGCGAGACCATTATCAGCTGTGCAAGTTGTACAACGAATTGCCTGGCGCCTATGGCTAAAGCCCTCAATGATAAGTTCGGTATTGTAACGGGTATCATGAGTACGATACATGCGTATACAAATGATCAGAATACTCTGGATGCTCCTCACCCGAAAAATGACCTGAGAAGATCACGTGCGGCAGCGGCTAATATTGTGCCCAACAGTACCGGTGCAGCGAAAGCAATCGGCCTTGTGCTTCCGGAGCTTAAAGGTAAACTGGACGGCGGTGCACAACGTGTTCCTGTTATCACCGGTTCTGTAACGGAGCTTTACACGATCCTGGAAAAAACCACCACAGCAGATGAGATCAATGCAACAATGAAAGCAGCAAGCAATGAAAGCTTTGGCTACAACGAAGATGAAATTGTAAGCAGCGATGTTATAGGAATCACATTCGGTTCATTGTTTGATGCTACACAAACTAAAGTGCAGATCATCGGCGATAAGCAACTGGTAAAAACTGTAAGCTGGTACGATAACGAGATGAGCTATGTATCACAATTGGTACGTACAGTTCATCATTTTGCAGGATTGATCAATAAATAATTTTTTTATAATTTACCGCTAAGTCGCGGGACGTATTGTTTGCGTCTCAGCGTCTTAGCGGTTTTTTAATTTTAAAAACAAAACAATGAGTAAATTTTCAAACTTCAATTTCAAAGGTCACAAAGCACTGGTAAGAGTAGATTTTAATGTACCGCTGGATGAAAACTTTTTGGTGACCGATGACAATAGGATGCGTGCTGCCATTCCTACTATTAATAAAATAATTGCTGACGGTGGCAACGTTATTCTGATGAGCCATCTTGGCCGGCCGAAAACAGGCGCTGAAAATAAATTTTCTCTTAAGCATATTGTAAGCTACCTGCAGGCACTTCTGGGAAACACTGCCAATGTTATATTTGCGGGAGAGGGAGGGTTAGAAGAAGCTGCAGAGGCAATTACCGATATGCGAACAGGGGATGTGTTATTACTGGAAAATCTCCGATTTTTTAAAGAGGAAGAAAAAGGTGACGAGGCCTTTGCAGAAAAGTTGAGCAAGCTGGGGGATGTATATGTGAATGATGCTTTCGGTACCGCACATCGTGCCCATGCTTCCACTGCTGTTATTGCAAAGTTTTTCCCCGCTGATAAAAAAATGTTCGGCCTGCTGATGGAGAGTGAAGTGATCAGCGCTGAAAAAGTATTACACAATACCGTAAAACCATTTACAGCAATCATCGGTGGCGCAAAGGTTTCTGATAAGATACTGATCATAGAAAATCTTTTGGAAAGAGCTGATAATATTGTTATCGGGGGCGGGATGGCTTACACATTTTTTAAAGCAATGGGCGGTAAGATCGGCAATTCATTATGTGAAGAGGATCGTCTCGATACCGCAACAGAGATCATTGAAAAAGCAAAACAAAAAGGGGTGAATATCATCCTACCGGTCGATAGTGTAGCAGCAGATAAATTTGATGCAGAAGCCACGACCACTATCAGCGACAGCAATAATATTCCCGATGGCTGGATGGGATTGGATATCGGACCTGTTGCTATAAAAAAAATCAAGGACGTTTTGGATAACAGCATGACCGTTTTATGGAACGGGCCAATGGGCGTTTTTGAAATCGAAAAATTTCAGCATGGTACCAAAGAGGTGGCAGAAGCTGTAGCTAAAGCAACCTCTAAAGGTGCTTTTACATTGATCGGCGGCGGTGACAGTGTGGCTGCGATAAATAAGTTCGATCTCGCAGATAAGGTTAGTTATGTAAGTACAGGGGGTGGTGCATTGCTGGAATATTTTGAAGGAAAGACACTACCGGGGATAGAAGCACTGAAATAAAATTGGCACAGTTGATTTATATTCAAAGAAAAAGCCCTTCAAAATGAAGGGCTTTTTTTGTAGCACGTACGGGAATCGAACCCGTGACTCCTCCGTG
>JBGTJG010000343.1:0-2853 GCA_041745235.1 Ferruginibacter sp.
GTCGGGTTTATAACCGCCTTACTCCCCAAAAGATCTTTGCCCTTTCTGTCATAAAAATTAAGCAGCATAGTGTCGCCGAACGTAGTATATCGACCGGGATAAGAAGTATTCTTTACACTGTCAAAAAGCTCGCGGTAAAATTCAAAAAAATTGTTTTCTTTTATTACAAAGTAGGCATCATTCATATCTGCGATGGCTTTGTATTTTTTGATCACTGCAGAGGATTCAAAACTTGACTTGTCTTTACTGAATCTTGGTTGCGGGGAGCAGGAAAATATCAGTAAAGCAACACCTGCTGCAGCACATAAACAAAAACTGTTGATTCTCATAATTCAAAAATAGGCTTCTGAAAGTTATTTCGCCCGTTAAACTCTACCTCGCACTCAAATAATGCTTTTTCAATTTTTAAATACAATTGCCAATCCTTACCTTTGCGCAAAATTACAAACCTCATATATTTCAAATAACAGATATGGCAAATACGGGTAAAATAAAATCAATTATCGGCGCTGTTGTGGATGTGCAGTTTGGTAACGCAGAAAAGCTTCCTGAGATCTTAAATGCATTGGAACTTACCCGTGAAAACGGTGATCTGCTTGTGCTTGAAGTGCAACAGCATCTTGGTGAGGACAGTGTACGTACCATTGCAATGGACGGTACCGAAGGTCTTGTACGCGGTACGGAAGTAAGGGATACCGGTAAGCCGATAACAATGCCCGTAGGTGAAGCTATTAAAGGACGTCTTTTTAATGTAACAGGAGATGCGATTGACGGTCTGCCTCAGGTGAGTAAAGAGAACGGCCGCCCAATTCACTCTAAGCCACCCTTATTTGAAGACCTTTCTACAGCAAATGAAATTTTGTTTACAGGTATCAAGGTTATTGACCTTATCGAGCCTTATGCAAAGGGCGGAAAGATCGGATTGTTCGGCGGAGCAGGAGTAGGTAAAACAGTATTGATTCAGGAACTGATCAACAATATTGCAAAAGCATACAGCGGTATTTCTGTTTTTGCAGGTGTGGGAGAAAGAACACGTGAAGGAAATGATTTGATGCGTGAGATGATTGAGGCGGGAATTATGAACTACGGCGATAAATTTAAGCACAGTATGGAAGAAGGTGGCTGGGATCTGAGCTCGGTAGATATGGATGGCTTAAAAGATTCTAAAGCAACATTTGTTTTCGGACAAATGAATGAGCCACCGGGAGCACGTGCACGTGTGGCATTGAGCGGTCTTACGCTTGCCGAATACTTCCGTGACGGTGAAGGTGATGGGCAGGGGAAGGATATTCTTTTCTTTGTAGATAATATATTCCGTTTCACTCAGGCAGGTTCTGAAGTATCGGCGCTTCTTGGCCGTATGCCATCGGCGGTAGGTTACCAACCTACACTTGCTACAGAAATGGGATTGATGCAGGAGCGTATTACTTCCACTAAAAACGGTTCTATTACTTCAGTGCAGGCGGTATATGTACCTGCAGATGATCTTACTGATCCGGCACCGGCTACAACTTTTGCCCACCTGGATGCAACTACTGTATTGAGCCGGAAAATTGCGGATCTTGGTATTTATCCTGCGGTAGATCCGTTGGACAGTACTTCAAGAATATTAACAGTTGCTATCGTAGGAGAAGAGCATTATAATACTGCAGACAGGGTAAAATTGATCTTACAGCGCTATAAAGAATTACAGGATATCATCGCCATACTTGGTTTGGATGAATTAAGTGATGAGGATAAATTAGTTGTAAGCCGTGCACGTAAAGTGCAGCGTTTCCTTTCTCAGCCTTTCTTTGTGGCTGAGCAGTTTACAGGTTTGAAAGGTGTGTTGGTTCCTATAGAAGATACAATTCGTGGCTTTAATGCAATCATGGATGGTGAAGTGGATGAATATCCTGAAGCAGCCTTTAACCTTGTTGGTACATTGGAAGATGCGGTTGAAAAAGGTAAAAAATTAATGGCGGCGGCGCAAGCGTAATATAATGAAGTGCAGCATTCCGGATAATAAATCCTTGCCTGTAATAAATAAATTGCATTATTAATTAGCAAATTAGCAGGTCGGCTAATCACCATATTGTTTTTTTATGACTTTAGAAATACTCACACCGGAAAAAAAAATATTCAGCGGAGAAGTTTATGGCGTACAGCTTCCCGGCATTGACGGTTCATTTGAGGTTCTGGATAAACATGCCCCGCTCGTAAGTGCGCTTAAAAGCGGCAAATTAAAAATCCTGAAAGATAAGACCAACTCGGATTCGTTTGCTATACAAGGTGGTTTTGTAGAAGTTCTTAATAATAAAGCAACTGTTTTGGTTGAAGGTGCTGAAATGAACTAAATAAAATGTACTTTGATCTTATAGGCCTGCATTTGCAGGCTTTTTTTATAAGCATATAATGTCCTCGATCAAATCTGTTTTTTCAATTGCATAGTACTCCATGCTGTTACGGGTATTGCACAAACTGCAAATATTGACCACCATCCTCCGCCTGCATAAGAGATTATAAAAGCGATAAGTATTAAATAAAACGGATACAATAAAAAAAGAAGACCGATAAGTACAGAATTGTAATGGTCAATCCTACCATAATTTATATAAGCATATTTTTGGAGCGGTAAATATAAAGGTGCGTGGATCAGGTATCCTAAAGTTGCAGGTATAAAAAGAAATGTCTTTTTTGTGTAAGAGACAGGCCTTTCAAAAACCTTTCTTAATTGATTTTCATTCACCGGTTTTATCTGTACCACAAGTTTCTCCAATTGAACGAAAATCCTCTCATTGATCATCTTTATACTAGAACCCGCAGTTTGGAAATGATTAACAGGAAAATCCACTTCAGTTATATACTTCCCGA
>JBGTJG010000344.1:0-5578 GCA_041745235.1 Ferruginibacter sp.
TTCAGCCGCGGGGATTGGGGCTGCAATGCCTAGTATTTAAATAACAGCGCTTCGCCTGCACCGAATACATTTTTAAGATCAAGATTAAGATCACCGGTAACCTGCAGCTTTCCGGTATTGTTTGCATCGGGTAATAGCCCGAAAATGGCGCTTGCCTCACTGCTTTTTTTATTATTTACATAAAGGTTCAGGATAGATCCGGAGCCAAGCATATTAAGAGTGGATTGCTGTAAAGTTTCAGCATAAGGCAGTTCAAGCATGCGCCTGTCCACGTCTTTAAGCTTTTCGCGGCTGTAAGTACTGCCGTTTGATATATTCAGGTATTGCTGTAAAAACCTTGAATTCAGTTTCAGCTTGCCGTAATTTTTAATGCTGTCAACTCGATAAAGCAATCCTTTGTTGCCAACCAGTATTGCGGAAATTTTATTTTCTGATATTGTGACACTGTCTAAAAAAACAGCAGCAAACGGAAACCCTTCATTTTCATATGCGGTAAGCAGTTTCTCTTTTATGATGTCTATTTCCGCAATATTAACAGGCCTGCCTTCAAAATTCTTAGGCGCATAACCGCTGCGATTCAGAATGGAATTGTCTATACCTGCTGTGCGAAGTTGGATCCAATCATATTTCGTACCGAGGTATAACCATATATGAATGGTGTTTTGTATCTCCCAAACGCTGTCTACAGATGCTACGGGATAACCTTTGCCGGCTAAAAATTGCGGAATAGTGTTTAGGTAATCGTATGCGGCCTGCTTACCTGCAAAGGATGTTTTTAAAACAGGAGCCGTTTTTTTATTGAGCGTATCTTTGTAATGTATCTGTAAGTAGTGCTGCGCTGAAATGATATCTGTTCGCTGTGCAGATAAAGCATTATGCAAAAGACTGCAGGCGAAAATTAAAAAAAGTTTTTGTTTGACACCGGTTCTCATTCGTACAGCAATCTTTAAAAAGTAAATTTACAATTCTTTGGCGGGTGTTTATATCCATATCCCTTTTTGCCGGCAAGCATGTACCTATTGTAATTTTCACTTTTCGGTATCTCTTAAAAATAAAGCGGTAATGACAGATGCGATCAACAGGGAGATCGCATCAACAGGAGACTTTATCACAGATAATAATCTTGAGACAGTTTATATAGGTGGCGGCACACCGAGTCTTTTGACCCAAGCAGAACTGGAAAGCATTTTTCATACACTACGCAGAAATTTTATAATAGCGAGCGACGCAGAAATTACACTGGAAGCCAATCCCGATGATATTACGCCGGAAGGTCTGGATCAATGGATGGAGATGGGCATCAATCGCTTATCTGTAGGACTTCAGTCATTTAATGAAGCAGAACTGGTATGGATGAACCGGGCACACTCTGCGGCACAGTCCTTACAATGTTTAGACCTCATCAAAAATGCCGGCTTTACCAATTTTTCCGCAGATCTTATTTACGGGTCGCCAATACTAACCAACGAAGATCTTACAAGAAATTTCAGTATTGTATCGGCTAAAGAAGTTCCGCACATATCCTGTTATGCAATGACGGTAGAACCCGGGACGGCATTATCCAGATCGATAGAAAAAAAACAAACAGTCTCAGTGGATCCTGATAAACAATCGGAACAATTTTACCTTCTCCTGGATCTGATGGAGGCAAATGCCTATGAACAATACGAGATAAGCAATTTTGCAAAATCCGGTTTCAGAAGCCGCCACAACAGCAGTTATTGGCAGGGAAAGGCATATCATGGTTTTGGCCCGGCCGCTCATTCATTTGATGGCAATCGCACTCGCAAATGGAACGTATCAAATAATTCCCTTTACATTCAATCTATGCAACAAGATCTTATCTGCTACGAAGAAGAAGTGCTTACAGATATGCAGAAACTCAATGAATATGTTATGACATCATTGCGAACTGCGGAGGGATTAAGCATTGATTTTGTAAAAGATAATTTTGACGAAAAAAATGCGCAGAGAATTTTACGGGAAGCTCAGCAATATTTGCACAGTGGGAAAATGACTCAAACAGGAACCGCATTAATGCTTACAAAGGAAGGAAAGTTTTTTGCTGACGGAATTGCAGCAGAACTGTTTGGGTAAAAGTGGCGCCATTTACCGAAAGGCAAAGTAAGAAAACCTGCGATTTCTTATTTCAGACAAAATCAAATAAGTACTTCTTCTATTTTTCTGAATCCTTCTCTTGAAGGTAAGCCGTTCCATAAAATATTATAGATCGTTTCTGCTATAGGCATTTCAGCACTTACTGTTTGATTAATAATGTACATGCATTTTGATGCATTATAACCTTCTGCTACCATGCTCATTTCCAGTTGTGCATTTTTAACCGAGTATCCTTTTCCTACCATGTTACCGAAAGTGCGATTGCGACTGAATAAGGAATAGCAGGTCACCAAAAGGTCGCCCAGATATACAGAAGCGGCATAATTTGCATGACGGACTGACGGAATATTTTTTTCATCAGAATTGTAGCCCACTTCAGCATTTATAATTCCTGCCTTCCGCAGAAAACCGGCCATTTCATCTGCACTGTTTGCTATAAGCACGCTCAGAAAATTATCCCCGTAATCCAGGCCATGAGCTATACCGGCGCCTACTGCATAGATGTTCTTAAGCACGGCTGCATACTGCACGCCGTATATATCCCTGTTGCAAACCGTATTAAGGTAATCTGTTTTAAAGAATGAAGCAATGTTTGCATTCATCGTTTCATCTGTACCCGTAAAAGTAAGGTAGGAAAGTTTTTCTGCGGCAACTTCTTCTGCGTGGCAGGGGCCGAGAACGGCAAAATAATCTTCTGTTTGAAACTCAAATTCTTTTTCCAGAAAAATATTGAGCAATACATTCTCCTGTGGCAGGATACCTTTTACGGCTGACACGATTTTTTTACCGGCAAAAATCTTCCTGTCAAGAGACAAGAGCACTTCACTGGTATAAGAGGAGGGAATTGCAATTACTATAACATCAGATTCTTTAATAACTTTTCTGATATCTGTAGTCAGAGCTAATTTATTCATATCAAAACCTGCAGAGGAGAGATATTGCGGATTGTGCCGCTTAGCTTTGAACTGAAGGATGGCCTCCTCGCTCCTGTTCCACCACAGAATTTTTTGGCCGTTGTCTGTAAGAATTTTTGCAAGAGCAGTGCCCCAGCTACCGCTTCCTAATATTCCGAATTTCATCTTTTGTATTTCTGTCCTTGTATTAATAAAAAGCGATTCTATTGTTCAGAAGCATGCTCTGTATTTGGCCGAATCCGAGATGCGTAATATAAGCGATAGTTTATAAACCCAGTTTTTCCACAGCTCTGAGAGCTGCAATCTGACTTGCATCTTTTTTATTATACCCTTTCGCATCTGCTATTACTTCACCGTCTACTGTTGCACCAATTGTAAATAAACGCCTGCCTCCTTCCATGGATTCAGAGAGGGTTGCGAAAGTGAGCAGTTTTCCGTTTTTGTTTGCCCAGCCGTACAACTTGTTTTTAATATTTATTTCTAAGGCCTCCAGGTCATCTGTAAACATGTGATTGTGCACAATATATTTTTCTACCCAAACCTGCGTTTTTTTATATCCCTTGTCTAAAAAAATAGCACCTATAAGCGCCTCCAGCGTATTGCCAAAGATCTGAGAGATTTTTAATGCATGATCCAGAGTATTATAATAAGTGATTTTCTTCAGTCCCATCTTTATGGCAATTTCATTCAGCTTTTGCCTGTTCACCATCTTACTGCGCATTTCTGTAAGGAACCCTTCGCCTTTGTACGGATATTTTCTGAACAGGTAGTGCGCAATAATAGTCCCAAGCACTGCATCTCCTAAAAATTCCAGGCGCTCATTATTTTCATCCGCACCTTCCCTTACCGATCTGTGGCTGAGCGCAGTTTTATAAAGCACAAGATTACCGGGTTTAAACCCGATTACATTGTTCAGCTGCTTTTTAAAATCTTTTTTTACAGGTTCATCAATAAAAAAGCCCTGTAAATATTTAAGCGTTTTTTTGATAGAGAAGTTTTATTTAAAAGTAACAGTTAATTTATTAATCAAGAAAGAGTTGATGACCGGGTGTGATGACTGAAATAAAGACACAACTATCCTGTTTAAAACGAAACAACAGAAAAAATCAGGAAATCTTGCTTCTCCTACGGTTTATACTTTTTCAGTATTACGCTTGCATTATGACCTCCAAACCCAAAAGTATTGCTGAGAGCAGCATTTACCACTTTGTGCTGTGCTTTATTGAAAGTAAAATTAAGTTTGGGATCTAAATCAGGATCATCATTAAAATGATTGATGGTAGGGGGGATAATATCTCGTGTAATCGCGAGTATACAGGCAAGTGCTTCTAAGGCGCCTGCTGCGCCGAGACAATGGCCGGTCATGCTTTTTGTAGAACTAATATTGAGGTTGTATGCATGCTCCCCGAAAACGCTTCCTATGGCTTTTGTTTCTGCAATATCTCCAAGCGGAGTAGAAGTTCCGTGTACATTAATGTAATCAATTTCCGACGGCTCCATGCCGGCATCTTTAAGCGCTGCAAGCATTACATTTTTAGCGCCAAGACCATCCGGATGCGGGGCAGTAATATGATGTGCATCAGCAGTAGCCCCGCCACCGGCAATTTCACAATAAATTTTTGCACCGCGGGCAAGTGCATGGTCAAGGCTTTCTATGATGATCACCCCTGCACCTTCACCCATTACAAACCCATCTCGATCCCTGTCAAACGGGCGACTTGCGGTTTTAGGGTCATCATTGCGTTCGCTCAATGCCTTCATTGCATTAAAGCCACCAACGCCTGCAGCACTTACCACAGCCTCACTGCCCCCTGTAACCACTACATCCGCTTTACCTAAACGTATATTATCAAAAGCATCAATTATTGCATTGGTCGAAGATGCGCAGGCACTTACAACCGCAAAATTGGGCCCTCTGAAACCATGACGCATTGATATATGCCCTGCGGCTATATCCAGTATCATTTTAGGAATAAAAAAGGGATTGAAACGAGGTGTTCCGTCACCGTTGGCAAAATTTACAACTTCCTCCTGGAATGTAATAAGGCCGCCTATGCCGCTGCCGAATATTACTCCTACACGATCCGGATCTACATTGTCTCGGGTAATTCCCGCATCTTTTACAGCTTCATCACTTGCTATAAGTGCAAACTGAGAAAATCGGTCAATTTTCCTGGCTTCTTTACGATCAAGATATGTGGTAGCATCAAAATCTTTAACCTCACAGGCAAACCTCGTTTTGAATTTTGAAGCGTCAAATTGCCTGATCTCATCGCAGCCGCTCACACCATCAGTGAGGCCCTGCCAATATGATTCAACAGTTTTTCCCAACGGAGTAAGGGCACCAAGACCGGTAACTACTACTCTTTTAAAAGCCATAAATAATCCTGTGAAAGTTAAAAAAGCCCGAACGGTATTAAGCCATTCGGGCAGAGATATTACTTAGCGTTCTCTTCCAGATAAGAAACAGCCTGGCCAACGGTTGTAATCGTTTCAGCCTGTTCGTCAGGTATGGAGATATTGAATTCTTTCTCAAATTCCATAAT
>JBGTJG010000345.1:0-7182 GCA_041745235.1 Ferruginibacter sp.
AAAACTTTATGAAGGAAAAAGACCCGGCCTTAGCGCTTGAAAATTTTATAACACAAATGAACAGAAAATGAATATTAAAGTTTGCGGAATAACGAGCAGGAAACAACTGGAGCAACTGGAAGGTTTGAATGTTGCCTTTGCAGGATTTATTTTCCATAAAGATTCGCCCAGGTATGCAGGTGATAAATTAGAAGGGGAGGACCTTATCGGCCTTGACCTCGATGTAAAAAAAGTGGGTGTATTTGTCAATGAGGAATATGAAGACATTATGGAGATGGTAGAAAAATTTGAATTGGATATGGTGCAGTTGCATGGTGAGGAGTCGCCGGAACTTTGTGAAGAATTATCAGAAGACGTAGAAGTAATTAAAGCTTTCCGCATCAGCCCGGATACAGCATCCATAGATAAATTGGTAGCGCCATATGATAATGTGTGTGATTATTACTTGTTTGATACAGCCGCTGAAGCAAATAAGGGTGGTACAGGCAAAAAATTTGACTGGAAAAAGATCACTGAAAGTAAAATAGAAAAACCGTTTTTCCTGAGCGGTGGTATAGGGCCTGATGATGTTGCGGCTATAAAGAAATTTAAACATCCTGATTTTTACGGGATTGATGTAAACAGTTTGTTTGAAAAAGAGCCGGGAGTAAAGGACATGGGACTTGTACTGAAGTTTACGAGGGATTTGAAATAGTTTACCGCAGAGAAAGGAGTTTGCAGAGTTTACGCAGAGGTGTATAAAATTATTGTGTGCTTTGTGCGTCCTCCGTGGCCTTTGTGTTTAAAAAATAAAACCAGTTTTGAAAAAAAATAAAGAACAGGTATTCTCCAAGCCTGATAAGCATGGCTATTACGGAGAATTTGGCGGAGCGTTCATTCCGGAAATGCTCCATGCTAATATTGAAAACCTCAGGAAGAATTATCTGAAGATCACTTCAACAAAGAAATTCAAAAAAGATTTTGACAGCTTGCTGAACGATTTTGCGGGCAGACCAACACCGTTGTATTTCGCAGAAAATTTAAGCAAGGAATTCAATACCAATATTTACCTCAAAAGAGAGGACCTATGCCATACGGGTGCACATAAGATCAATAATACTATAGGGCAGGTACTGGTGGCAGAAACACTCGGTAAAAAGCGCATCATCGCAGAAACAGGCGCAGGTCAGCATGGCGTGGCTACTGCAACGGTGTGTGCCCTCAAAGGATTGGAATGTATTGTATACATGGGTGAGAAAGATATAGAGCGGCAGGCACCTAATGTAGCAAGAATGAAAATGCTCGGCGCTACTGTAGTTCCTGCAACAAGCGGCAGCAAAACGCTGAAAGATGCTACAAACGAAGCCATCCGAGATTGGATAAACAACCCTGCAGACACACATTATATCATCGGAAGTGTGGTAGGGCCTCACCCATATCCGGATATGGTGGCAAGATTTCAAAGCGTAATCAGCAAAGAGATCAAAAAGCAATTACTCAAAAAAACAGGAGATGCATTGCCCACGCATGTAATTGCATGTGTAGGCGGCGGTAGTAATGCAGCGGGGGCATTTTATCATTTTGCAGAAGAGAAAAACGTAAAACTGATTGCAGTTGAAGCAGCAGGTTGCGGCTTGGATAGCGGTATGTCGGCCGCAACAACAGCTTTGGGTACAACAGGGATCTTGCACGGCAGTAAGAGTCTTCTTATGCAAACTGCAGACGGACAGGTAACAGAGCCACACAGTATTTCTGCCGGTTTAGATTACCCGGGAATAGGGCCAATGCATGCTAATCTTTTTAAAACAAAAAGGGCTTCGTTTATCAGTGTCACTGATGAAGAAGCGTTAGAGGCGGCTATGCATCTTTCTGCTACCGAAGGAATAATTCCCGCCATGGAAACGGCGCATGCCCTTGCAGCGCTTAGTAAGATGAAATTTAAAAAGGATGATGTGGTTGTTATAAGCCTGAGCGGCAGGGGAGATAAAGACATGGCTACTTATATGAAACGCTTGGAAAGATTACAATCATGAAGAATCAACTGACCGAAGTTTTCCTGCAAAAAAATAAAAGAATTCTCAATATTTATTGTACTGCCGGCTATCCGCACATAAACAGCACCTCTGATGTATTGATTGCATTGCAGCGCAACGGTGCAGACATCATAGAAGTTGGGATGCCTTACAGTGATCCGATTGCAGATGGCCCTGTTATCCAGCAAAGCAATATGCAGGCACTGGAAAACGGCATGTCAATCTCCTTACTTTTCCGGCAATTAAAAGAATTAAAAGATAAGATAACTGTTCCGCTGATCCTTATGGGTTACTTTAATCCTGTTTTGCAATACGGCATAGAAAAATTCTGTAAAGATGCTGCTGACGTTGGTGTTTCGGGTATCATTATACCTGATATCCCGATGTACGAATACGATAAGATTTACAAACCTTTATTTGAACAATATAATCTTTCATTGATATTTTTAATAACACCGCAGACGTCAGACAAAAGAATTAAGGAAGCAGATAAACTCACCAGCGGGTTTCTGTATGCAGTTTCTTCATCTTCCACAACAGGTGGCGTGTCGGATACAAATGATCAAACGGATTATTTTAAACGAATATCAGGTATGAAGCTGAAAAATCCGCTTATGATAGGGTTTGGTATCCATAACAAACAAACCTTTGATGCGGCATGTGAATATGCATCGGGGGCGATCATAGGCAGTGCATACATAAAGGCTTTATCAAATAATAACAATGTGGATACGGCCACGGCGTCGTTCATAAGTAGTATAAAATAGCCTTATTTTAACATGATTATTAATAGCTGTTGTATTATCAAGTAGCTTAATAAATTATCTTGCAGCTCAAATTTTATAAATGAAAATTTCCTTCTTTTTATTGTTTCTGATGCCCGTTTTGGCATTTTCTCAGACAAAAAAAATTAAAACCAAAACGACTTCTTCAAAAGTCGTTAAGATTAAAAATAAGAATACTGTTGAAGCCTCCAAATCAAAAGATGGTTATTCTATAAAAGGCAATATAACGGGCCTTGCAGATGGCACAACCATTAAATTGCTTAATGGAAATACCGGGGCCGAAGAACAGTCTGCTGTTTCGAAAATGGGTAGATTCATTTTTACAGGTAAAACATCCTCTCCTGATTTTAAAATAGTGGGAATTAACGGTCAACCACCTTTTATTACTCTTTTTTTGGATAACAGCGATATCACAATCAATGCTGATAAAGATGCTATAGAAACTGCACAGATTACAGGTTCACCTGCACACAATGATTTTGCGGCTTTTACAAAAGCAACCAAACCTTATGAAGACCTGATGATGGGAAAAGGAAGATTTGAGCCTGCTTTTATGGACGAAGGTGCCGCCGTAATTGAAAAATTCATAAAAAGTCATTACAATTCTTATGTAACGCCTCTGGCTATATTTCGTTATAACCAGATTACGGGAGATTATGAGAAACTGGAGGAGATGTATAAAAATCTTTCCCTCGAAGTTAAAACCAGCCCTATAGGAAAATATATCTCACAGCAAGTGGACCAAAACACACAAGCGGGGTACGGAAAACCCTTAGCTGATTTTACGCAAGCTGATACTGCGGGAAATAACATCAGTCTTTCATCATTCAGAGGAAAGTATGTCCTGATTGATTTTTGGGCAAGCTGGTGCGGTCCCTGCCGTGCCGAGAACCCCAACTTAGTAAGTTCATTCATGAAGTTCAAAGAAAAGAACTTTACGGTATTGGGGGTATCTCTGGATAGAGCAAAGGAACCTTGGTTAGAAGCAATTAAAACGGATGGCCTTATGTGGACACAACTCAGTGACCTGAAATTCTGGAGTAACGATGTAGCGAAACAATTCGGTATACAAAGCATACCGCAAAGTTTTTTAATAGATCCGCAGGGAAATCTTATAGCGAAAAATCTGAGAGGTACTGCGCTGGATTATAAGCTGAGCAGGATTTTTAAATAATTGTAAAACCCCGTCAGCTGTTGAAAACCCTGACGGCGGTTTGTATCATGTCTTATTATTAAACCGCCGATGGATCGGTAAGCCGCCGTGGGGGTTTAGCCTTTACGCTAACTGTCTCTTATACATTTGCACGGCATTCTCCAATCCTAAATAAATTGCATCACAAATGAGCGCATGGCCAATTGAGACCTCCGCTAAGTTTGGTATGTGCTGCGCAAAATATTTTAGATTCTGCAGATCAAGATCGTGGCCCGCATTGATGCCAAGCCCCAATTCATGTGCTTTATGAGCAGCTAAGGTATAGGGTACAATAGCAGCTTCTTTATTTCCTGTTGCAAAACCCGTTGCATAACTCTCCGTGTATAATTCTATGCGATCAGTACCTGTCTCTTTTGCACCTTCTACCATTTTTACATCAGGGTCAGTGAATATAGAAACCCTGATTCCTTCTTGTTTGAAAACCGTAATAATATTTGTTAGGAAATCCCGGTGATGAATTGTATCCCAGCCCTGGTTGCTGGTTATCTGTCCTTTCACATCGGGCACAAGTGTTACCTGTGCAGGCTTGCACGCAAGCACTAATGCTACAAAGCTTTCCTCCCGCGGGTTTCCTTCTATATTGAATTCTGTAGTAAGGACATTTTTTAATTCAAAAACATCTTTGTAGCGAATATGCCTTTCATCAGGACGCGGATGTACAGTGATGCCATGTGCACCGAAGCGCTCGATATCCAATGCGGCTTTTATGATATCAGGATTGTTACCACCGCGTGCATTGCGTAGGGTGGCATGTTTGTTTATGTTTACGGAGAGGTTTACCATTTATTCTGCAAAAATAATTTATTTCCCACAGCGAAACAACGATTACAGCGAACACAGTGTTGTTATCTCGGTCTCCACCGTTTCGCCGGGGGAAAATTCGCTTCGATCCGGTGCATAATAAAAGCTGATCATTGCTCCGAACCGGAAGTGAGTGACACAACGATGATGCCCATAGTTCGCTGTTCGGACAAAAAAAGAAAACCCGCTCTTTCGAACGGGTCTTCATTATTCATAAATTATTCGTTCTTAGTACCTGTACATTTCAGACTTAAATGGTCCTTCCTTGCTGATACCCAAATATTCAGATTGTGCAGATGTAAGCTCTTCCAGAACTACATTGATTTTTGCAAGATGCAGGCGTGCTACTTTTTCATCCAAGTGTTTTGGTAACACATAAACTTTATTTTCGTAGTTAGCACTGTTTGTCCATAACTCAAGCTGAGCAAGTGTTTGGTTTGTAAATGAATTACTCATTACAAAGCTCGGGTGGCCCGTAGCACAACCCAAATTTACCAAACGGCCTTCTGCCAGAACTATGACGTCTTTTCCTTCGATTGTGTAAAGATCAACCTGCGGCTTGATCGTATTTTTTGTAGAACCGTAGTTTTCATTCAACCAAGCCATATCAATTTCAATATCAAAGTGGCCGATGTTACAAACAATTGCTTTGTCTTTCATGTTCCTGAAATGATTTTCCGTGATCAGATCACGACAACCGGAAGCAGTAACAATAATGTCAGCCTCTTTAACTGCATCGATCATTTTCTTTACTTCAAAACCGTCCATAGCCGCCTGCAATGCGCAGATAGGATCGATTTCCGTTACGATAACACGAGCACCTGCACCGCGTAAACTTTCTGCACTTCCTTTACCCACATCACCGTAACCGCCTACAACAGCTACTTTACCGGCCATCATAACATCCGTTGCACGACGAATAGAATCTACTAAAGACTCTTTACAACCGTATTTATTATCAAACTTAGATTTGGTAACTGAATCGTTTATGTTGATCGCAGGAATAGGCAAAGTGCCTGCAGCCATACGCTCGTATAAACGGTGAACGCCTGTTGTAGTTTCTTCGCTAAGGCCTTTAATGTTTGCAATCAACTCAGGGTATTTATCAAAAACCATGTTGGTAAGATCGCCACCATCATCAAGGATCATATTAAGCGGCTTGTCAGCGCTGCCAAAAAATAAAGTCTGCTCTATGCACCAATCAGACTCTTCCTGTGTCTGGCCTTTCCATGCAAAAACGCCAACGCCTGTTTCAGCGATTGCTGCAGCAGCCTGGTCCTGTGTAGAAAAGATGTTGCATGAACTCCATTTAACTTCTGCACCAAGCGCAGTCAAAGTCTCAATAAGAACAGCTGTTTGAATGGTCATGTGAAGGCAACCTGCAATGCGGGCACCTTTAAGGGGTTGAGTAGCGCCGTATTCAGCACGTAAAGACATAAGGCCGGGCATTTCTGCTTCGGCAAGCATGATCTCTTTGCGTCCCCATGGAGCAAGGCTCATATCAGCAACCTTATTCTTAAGGCTGAAATCGATACCGGTAGATGTTGTTGTATTCATTGTTATAATTTTAGAACGCAAATGTAATTCTCATAGGTAAATATTCTGTGTTAATATTAATATTTGGAATAAAAGTATAAAAAATAGTATCTTGACAGGATAAACATACATTTTACTATGGCAATATCCCGTTTAAAAGAAGATAGTACTCCGGAAGGATTTTCATTAGATAAAAAAGATCTCTCCATCCTGGCTCTATTGCAGGAAAATGCACGGATTACAGTCAAGGAAATCTCAGAAAAAATTCACCTGAGTACTACGCCCGTGCATGAAAGAATCAAAAGAATGGAGGCAGAAGGCGTAATTAAGCAATATGCTACCCTCGTAGATCACAGTAAAGTGAACAGGGGCCTGATGGTGATCTGTTATGTTTCCCTGAAGCAGCACAGCAAAAATGCGGGTGTAAAATTTATAAAAACCATTCATGAATTGAATGAAGTGATAGAATGCTACAGCATTTCGGGTGAATTTGATTTTATGCTGAAAGTGGTGGCAAAGGATATGGATGATTATTATGATTTTCATGTGAACAGGCTGAGCCCGATAGAGAACATAGGGAATGTGCAGAGTGTATTTGTTATGGGAATCATAAAGCAGACGCACAGGTTAGTTTATTGATTCACAATTGGAGTAAAGCCTATTTTTTGTTCTACATTGCCTGAAATAAAAGATCAAATGAGAAGTTACTTATCAGCCGCCATCATTGCTATTGCCGCTATTGTTTGTTTTGTGCTTTTGTCAAATGCCTATAAATACAAGTTTCGCGGTTCAGAGACGATAAGCGTTACGGGTTTAGGCGAAAAGGATTTCATCA
>JBGTJG010000346.1:0-5991 GCA_041745235.1 Ferruginibacter sp.
GCAGCAACCGCAGAAAAGAGAATTCATGCATTACTGAATAATACGGAACAGGCGAAATCCGGTTCAGGTAATCAAACAGGCGAAAAAACAGCTTCCCTTGGTTTGGCCCGTCAGCAATATGCATTGGCTATAAAACGCCTGGAAACAGAACAACCGGGTTTGCGTTTCACTGTAAGGCCCGTTGATCTGCTGAAATTACAGACCACAGTTTCTCCTCAGGAAGCGATAATTTCTTATCTGATCACAAGCGGAAAGCTTTATATTTTTATCGTAACGCGTACCTCTGTTGCAGTAAGAACTGTTGATATCGGGGAAAATGAATTATTGAAACAGGTTACCCAAATCAGAACAGGCCTTCATGAGTTTGCAAATAATTTCTACTCTATCTCGATGGATCCCGAAACCGGATTTGAAGAAGAAAAAGAAAGGCCGGACCTACGAACTCCGGATACTTCTGCATATTATAAAAAAATATTGGCACCTGTGAACATCGCATTAACTGATCTGTATAAAACTTTGATCACTCCGGGAGAAGATCTGCTGAAAGGCGTACAAACTATAAAAATAATCCCCAATGGTGAATTGTTTCTCCTGCCCTTTGGTGCTCTGATACATACTGACAGTAAACAATTCCTTATAGAAAAATACAATATCGTTTATTTGACAGCAGGTGATCTGATAAGCCCGTTAACTAATTTAAACACGGGCAGCGTGGTGGCTTTCGGGAATCCTTCAGAAGCTGATCTTGAAGGTGCATCAGTGGAGGTAAAAGCAATACAAAAAGTATACCCGGGTACAATAATTTATACCGATGCAGCTGCAACCAAAGAACGCCTTTTTAAAATAAGCTCTGCTAAAATTCTGCATTTTGCCACACATGGTCACATTCTTTCTCCCTTGGAATCCAGTAATATTCAGCTGGCACATTTACCCGGAATAAAGGATCCGGATCTTACTTACGGAGAAATATATGCCCTCCCGGCAGAAGCCATGGAAATGGTTGTTTTGTCCGCATGTCAAACTGCTTTGGGAACAGTTTCCGGTACAGAGATCGGCGTTTTTATTGAAGCTTTCCGAACAAAGGCCAAAACAGTAGTTGCCAGTCTCTGGTCAGTAGATGATATGGCTACAGGAATCCTTATGACTGAATTTTATAAAGGTTTACATGCCGGAAAAATAAGGGCCTCGGCAATGAGAGATGCACAGTTGAAACTCATTCGGGACAAAAGAACGAAGAACCCGCTTTTTTGGTCTGCTTTTGTACTGTACGGCGATGGGGGCAAGTTGTGATCCGTCTACTATTGATCATATTCAACAGACACTTCCTGTAGAACCGGTCGGAATTGTGGAAAAAAGTTTTAGGCACAAAAGAAGTGATATAGCACCTAAATATTATATTTGAATTATTAACCAACTAGCTGTATTTCCAAGAAATTTCACAGTCCTTTAATTTAACCAAAACCAAAAAATCCATGAAACCAATTTTGACTGCTATCCTTTCTTTGTTATTTATCACAAGCTTTGCCCAACAAAGTCTGTCTTTTAAAAGTGACCATAAAAAAAATTACGCAACTGATTGCAAGCCATGCAAAGATTCTTGGGTAGGAGAAGTTTTTTACAAAACCTGGGGAACCTGCCCCGCTACATTAAGTGAAGTTATAGACGGCTATTGTAACATTAAGGTATGGAACAACGGCAGTTGGAATGATAGAGCTCATTTAGAAAGAATTATTTTAAATAAGTTCACTAAATCTGTTTCTTCAGGGAAAGCGTATTCATTTATTAAACCGCAGAATGTCGCAGGTTTAGGCCATATTGGCTGGGGTTTTCAATTATCTGACGGCTCATTTTATGCAGGATCTACCGAAAACTATGTAAAAGGTATTATAAGAACATACATTATTCTTGCAGGACAGGATAATGATTTTTGGGGAGAAATGTTTTTGTCGGAAAGCGCAATGTTTGCGAAGTTTAAGCAGCTTGGATATGACAGGTTTAAAAGTGTTAATGTAAGCAATCCAAATATTGCATTTGCAAAAAGACGTGCGGAAGAAACCAAGATGAACGGTTTCCAGGGGATCTCTAATAATTGCCTTGATCAAACTTACCACGTGCTGGAAGGATACGGCGTAAAAGACATGCCCTGGAAACAAACAAACCCCACACCAAATGGCTGGTTCAATGCCTTTAAGCATAATGATTTCAGGTGGTTGTAATAAATAGATTGTTTCTTATTTTTAAAAAACAATGTATAAGAAAGCCCGTTCTATAACGGGCTTCCTTATACACATGTATTCCAAGCAACGGATACCTGCAGGCGCCGGCACAGATATTCAGCCCCACCTAGAGCAGAGATCCCGGCGCAGATATGCAGCATGGCTCAGAGCGTTAGCGTATCTGTGCTGTAGTAAAGCATTTTCAATAATTTTAGCAACGATGACATATAATGCGATTGGGGCTCTTCTCACCAACAAGGATTCATTATTAGGATGCATATAAGGAGTACCCGAAAAAAACTTTCCGTTCCATAACTATTTGTTTGGGAAAACAACACAAATTAAATAAAGACGACAGGACCCTGAAGTGTCAAATCTTGTTTATGAAGCGACAATCTTATTGGCTTGGGGAGTTTTGTTCAGTTATGTCATCCACCAGTATAGAAATACCTGATATTTTTTGGTCATTGTAAACCGGCGTATATACACTTCGTGTCCGGATAGTGGCGGAATTATATGTTATTTCCTGTTCCTTTTCTACCACCTCACCTCTGGCAGCCTCGCCAAAACACCTGATGAATTCTGAATCGATCTCGTTTTTTGCATCCCGTGCATAGTCAAGAATACTGGCTCCGGTGGAAATTTCCTTGTTATGAAAGGCAATACTATTGCGGGCTGCCTTTTTATTGTATTGTAAAATTTTGTATTGAAAGTTCACGAGAAACCAGACAGATTCTGATTCTTCAAATTGTTGTTTTAGCTCATTAATTTTTTCTGAGGTCACGGGAGGGGATTAGTTTTAAACGAATTTAGGTATTAGCAATAAATAAATTCTGAAAAATAAAAGCTCCCTTCCCCAAGTATTCGTTCGTGTCCATGAAAGAACAACAATCAAAACGTATCGAAGAATTGCGTAAATTGATTTGTGGCACTTCACCAAAGAAAATCATACATCGCCCTCAGCTAAATATATTTCCGCCGCCGTTGGTCTTCCTCCAAACCGGTCTTCGAACCACCACGACGCACCGCCCCCGTCCGGTTTTCTAACCGACGGTCAATAACAAGGCTCACATATTATGGTTTAACCACCAACATTCAAAATGTGTCGAGGAATACGTAAATTGTTTATGTTACTCATCAACTTAACAAATGCAATTTTAAACCAAGCAAAAATATATTATGGGATTTTTATCTAACCTTCTCGGTAATGCCGGTGTAGCTACTGTTGAAGAACTAACCAAAGAGTTCGGAAATCTTCTTACTGACAGCGAACAAATTGAAATAGGGTTTAAATTGTTTCGGGACGTATTCATTTTTACCAACAAGCGCCTCATACTCGTAGACAAACAGGGTATTACCGGCAGAAAAATTGAGTACCTTTCTGTCGTTTACAAAAGTATCTCGCGTTTTAGTATTGAAACTGCCGGAAGCTTTGACCTGGATGCCGAATTGAAAATTTGGATTTCTGCCGAGACTAATCCAAGTGTTTCAAAAAAGTTCAATAAGCAAGTCAATATATACGACCTGCAAAAAGTGCTCGCAAATCATGTGCTGAATTAAACGAAACTTCTCCACCTATCGAATTCAATGACCCACTACCGCATAATTTTACAGGCAGTTATGCAGAAGAAAAAGAGGCCCCGATAGCCCGGACGGAAGATGTAAAAGAATTAAAGGAGGAGATCATTACTTTTTACTAAAAGTATTAACGAATTAAAAATAAAAAGGCATTAAAAAATACATTCAGGACATATTAAACCTACGGGATAATACAGATTTTGAGAAAACAAAATCCACTATAAGCGACGGCATATCCTTACGCGGGTATAATTTATGGATCTTAGTATGCTCCACGATACTGGCATCTATAGGTTTAGATACAAACTCTGCAGCAGTTATCATCGGCGCTATGCTTATATCTCCTCTGATGTCACCTATTTTAGGCGTAGGCCTGGCATTAGCTATACATGATAAAAAAGTCCTGATCCGTTCTTTGAGAAATCTCTCAATTGCTGTGTTGATAAGCCTTGCCGCCTCAGTACTGTATTTTTTCATATCTCCGCTGGGGGAGCCCACGAGTGAATTGCAGGCAAGAACTTTCCCCACATTATTAGATGTACTGGTGGCGTTGTTTGGCGGCATAGCGGGTATTGTTTCTATTTCCCGCCATGATCAGACGACTGCTATTCCCGGGGTTGCCATAGCTACAGCATTAATGCCACCGCTCTGCACTGCAGGTTTTGGCATAGCTACTGCTAACTGGAATTATTTTTTCGGGGCTTTTTACCTGTTTTTTATTAATGCTGTTTTTATAAGCCTGGCCACATACCTTATTGTACGATACCTGCAGTTCCCGGAAAAAGAATTTATTAATACCCGTGTGGCTAAACAATACAGAAGATGGTTTGTTATTTTAAGCATGGTAGCACTTACGCCCAGCGTATATTTTTTATATACTGTTTATGAAAAGGAACTTATAAAAGAAGAAATTAATGACCTGGTGTTGACGCCCGTGAAAAAACAGGGAAACGAGATATTAAAATGGGAGTTATTAGATAAAGACTCAACTAAATTCATTAAGGTATACCATTCCGGCAGGCAGCTGAGTGACAGCTTAAAAAAAGCAATAGACAGTACATTAACAGACCACAGGATAAATTATCGGCTTTTATCTCTGCGGGTAAATCTTACAAAGGAAGAAGTAAATGAGTTAAGTGCAGAAATGACAAAGCAGATGCTAAGGGATATGCATCTTGAAGAAGTTTTGCAAAAAGACACGGTAAATTTATCAGGTCCCGATCCGGTGAGTAATGATCAGTTAACCATTGAGGCTAAAATGGCATTCCCGGCAGTTGACAGCATATCTGCAGGATGGCTTGCGCTTCAGAATGCGCATAACATGTCAGATAGTTTTAGGGTGGTTTTTTACCGGGTAAATAAGCCTTTTTACAGATCAGAAGTTAATCGGTTTTATAAATATTTACTTGCTCGGCTTGCCAGAGATACGGTTATCCTGATACGCAGATAATTACAGGCATCCTTTATGCAGTCTTAATGAAGTGAAAGGGTGCAGATCATTTCCTTTATATCTCAGTGTCTGTCCTTCTTGCGGGGTTACCCATTCCTCGATATTGATTAAGGAACAGGTTGAATTAAATTATTAGATATGAAAAAGATTTTAGTTATTAATAATGATCGTGAGCCATCCGAAAATGTGCTGAAACTTGCAATTGAAATTGCGATTAAAGAAAAGGCAACTTTATTCGGATTATTTATTAGCAGTTCAGCAAGAGATTCCCGGGAAGCTGCAGGCGGTAATGAAAACCCCGATTCCGAAAACCCGCTTGTCCGAAAGTTTATTGACAAATGCAGTGTTGCAGGTGCAGCTTGTAAAACCCACACTTTTTATGGAGGGTATTCAGAAGCCATAGCGGACCACAGCGCATTTTCTGATCTGATAGTTTGCAATGCTGATACAAACGCTTCCGAATATTCTGTTACGGGTCTCATTGGGAACTCCCGCTGCCCCGTACTTCTTGTTAATGAAGATTATGAGCGGGTAGAAAACATTATATTTACTTACGATGATAAATCTTCAAGCATACACGCAATAAAGAATTTTACTTACCTGTTTACATTGTTCAATGATTTGCCGGTAAGGTTTGTATCAGTTGTTCCGAAAAATGTAATAGGGATAGAGTATGATGATCTGATCAGGGAATGGCTGCCTTTACATTATCCTAATGCAGAAATTATCATACTCAAAGGCGACCCT
>JBGTJG010000347.1:0-18588 GCA_041745235.1 Ferruginibacter sp.
TTTCATCTGCTCAGGTAGACAAGGTTTTGGAAGTCAATCTTGAAATTCGCAATTCAGCAGGAGACATGCGTGATCTTAGTGAAGCTGATCGCAAAGCAAAAATCGCAGAAATAATGGCTCTTAAAGAGAAAAAATACAGCGAGATCCCATTGACAGGTGATCAAATAAAATCTGTATATGCTTTCTATCAGGATATGAGAAAGAATATGGCACCAAAAAATTGATCTTCACTTTATCTATTAAAGAGGCTGCCTAAGGGCAGCTTTTTTGTTGCATCACAAATTCCTTTTCTTATGTTAGCAAAGTCACTTCACAGGTTTTTGTTCAAGCGGAAGAGATTGCGTTGGTTATTAAATTCATTTACGCAACGTCCCGTGCCGGAGACGTTGCTGCGAAGAAATCTTCACTGAAACCATTTGTAAAGCTGCCTAAGGGCAGCTTTTTTTTATTCCCGTCCCGTGCCGGAGACGATGCTGCGAAGAATATCGAACTAATACAATCCTAGACTCAGTGCATAATCCCATACTGTACCAAATACACCACTGCCCCGGCAAAATAACCGATGAGCGCAAGCCATGTAATTTTTTTGAGGTACCAGAAGAAGCTGATCTTTTCCATGCCCATAGCAGCTACACCGGCTGCTGAGCCGATGATGAGCGCACTGCCACCGGTGCCTGTAGCATAGGCTAAAAATTCCCAAAAGAAATGATCTGTAGGGTATTGCTCTAGGCTGTACATGCCCTGCGAAGCGGCTACAAGCGGTACATTATCTACCACGGAAGACAATAACCCAATCGAGGTTATAATTGCTGTTTCATTCTTAATGGTATCAGTGAGCCATTGTGCTGCAAGTGTCAATTGCCCCGTAGCCTGCAGGGCGGATATGCTTACCAATATTCCCAGGAAGAACAGGATGCTGGGTGTATCTACCTTTTGCAGGGCAGAAGCTACTGATACGGCATCTTTATCCCGCGTTTCTTTGCGGCGGTGCAATATCTCGGTAATGATCCACATGATGCCAAGGCCCAGTAATATGGCCATAAAAGGCGGCAGGTGTGTGACGGTCTTGAACACGGGTACAAAAAGCAGAATGCCTATGCCGAGGAATAAAACAAAATTTCTTTCAAACGGCGGACTGAGGTTTTCGTCTTTATCTCTTATTGCCGGTTCTATGGTTCCCTTTATGGTAAAAGAAACAATGGTGAGCGGCACCAGCAGGCAAAACACGCTCGGTATAAAAAGTTCTTTGATGATGTTTAATGCAGTGATCTGCCCGCCGATCCAAAGCATGGTGGTGGTTACATCTCCCAATGGTGACCATGCGCCCCCGGCATTTGCTGCTATTATTGTGATGCCGACGAAAAACAAGCGGCGGTCTTTATCTGCTATTAATTTTCGAAGGAGGGAGACCATTACAATGGTGGTGGTAAGGTTATCCAGCAAGGCGGATAAAAAGAAACTGAGGAAAGCAATGATCCAAAGCATTTTTACAGCGCTCTTTGTTTTTATTCTATCGGTAATGCCCTGAAAGCCATCGTGCAGGTCTATGAGCTCCACGATTGTCATGGCGCTTAAGAGGAAAAATAAAATGCCCGAGACTTCTCCAAGATGCTCCATCAGTTGTTCCGTTACGAGATGTTTATCTGTTTGGGACATGATGTAGATCGTCCAGCAGAGAACACCCGTAACGAGGGCGCTTGCGGCTTTGTTGATCTTTATTTTGTGTTCTATAGTGATGGCTATGTAGCCAAGGATGAATATGATGATGATTGCTATGGCCATGGGGGGTTTATCGTTGTTGGTTGTTCGTTGCCCGTTGTTGGTTGACAGATGACAGATGACGGGGGTTAAGTGCCGGTTATTTTTCTTGGATGCAATTTACGAATATCGGGGATCATTGGAAGGATTTCTCGCTGCGATAGCGGCGGGGACGACGGGCGCGACGGAGGTCAGGGATTGAAGGGATGAACCGGAGATTGGTCATTCACCATACGTATTACCGTGTCATGGTCATTGCGAGCCGATGGTAAATTTCTGCAAGTGAGTAGTGGCCGGAGAAGCAATCTCATACTATGTAAGGCTAACGAGTATTTGAAGTATGTGTGTGAGTGAGATTGCTTCGCCGGGAAGTATTTAATTTGATGGGTTTGTTATCGGCTCGCAAAGACCAAATGTGGGCGGGTGAGTGATTCTCAACTCTGAGGTAGGGAGATTCGTTTTTTTAAATAAGCCTTCGACAGGCTCAGGCTGACATTCGTTCATTCATTGGATTTGGGCTGAGATTCGTTGCCGGTAAGCGTCCGGATTTATTACATTTGCCAAAACTAATTTGCATGCAGGATCTTCAGGATTTTCTTACACCCGTTTCCTTTTCTGCCATCAGTGAAGATGAAGCATATACCGACGGGCGCATCGGCCACCATATCCTTACACAGCACGATGAAGATTTTGATATAGATACCGCAGACATAGTTATCATAGGCGTAAAAGAAGCACGCGGTAACGGCCTGCCGGAAAAAGAAAATAATGCGGCGGACATCATCCGCAGAGAATTATACCGCCTCCATTACTGGCACACAGAAGTGATCATTGCAGATGCAGGGAACATAGAAATGGGCGCTACACTGAATGACAGTTATGCTGCTTTAAGAACCGTGCTGGAAGAATTGTACCGCCGCGGAAAAACGGTTGTGATCATCGGCGGCTCTCATGATGTGACCCTCGCACAATACAATGCATATCGTGGCTTTAATGAAACGATAGAAGCTACCTGCATAGATGCAGAAATAAATTTACAGGGAGAAAGCAGTGCACCGGCAGATAATTTCCTGATGGAAATGTTTACCGGGGAGCCCAACATTTTAAAGCATTACAATCACCTCGGTTTCCAAAGCTATTTTGTGCATCCGCGTATGCTGGAAACTTTAGATAAGCTGCGCTTTGATTTTTACCGGCTGGGAACCGTGCAGGCAGACCTTGAAGAAACAGAACCTGTAATGCGGAATACCCACATGCTGAGCTTTGACATCAGTGCGGTGAAGAACAGTGATGCGCCGGCAAATAAAAATTGCCCTAACGGCCTTTCCGGTGTGGATGCATGTACGCTTACCCGCTTTGCAGGTATGAGCAAAAACCTGAACAGCTTTGGCATATACGGCTACCGCCCTGCAGAAGATACTGATGACCTTACCGCCAAACAAATAGCACAAATGCTTTGGTATTTTATAGACGGCAAGCACCGCGGAAAATTGGAATCTGATCTCGCAGACCGACATAACTTCAATGAATTCCATATTGTGTTTTCTGACATGGATACAACCTTTTTACAAAGCAAGCGCACGAGCCGCTGGTGGATGCAAATGCCCGACGGACAATTTATGGCATGCAGTCACAATGATTATCTGACCGCAGGGAAGAATGAATTCCCGGAGAGGTGGTTGAGGATGATGGAACGGAGTGCTTAGTTGTTAGTTTTTAGTTTTTAGTTGTTAGTTGTTAGTTGTTAGTTGTTAGTTGTTAGTTGTTAGTTGTTAGTTGTTAGTTCGGATTTGCATTACAACACACTTGCTGCATGAAATTTATTTCTTTAATATTTTATTGGGTGTTGGCTTTCACAGTTTTTATGTGCGGCGGTGCAACTGCGCAGGTGGGGCAGAGGGATGTTGATGTGTTCTTAAATGACAGTGCGGTGCGGACGGGGCATGCGGGTATCAGTATATATGAGCCGGCGACCGGTAAATATTTATATAATTACAATGCGGAGAAGAATTTTTTGCCGAGCAGCAATGTGAAGTTGTTTACGTTATATGCGGGGATGAAATATTTGGGGGATAGTTTGCCGGGGATCAGGTATACAGAGGATGACAGCAGTATTTATATCATTCCTACGGGAGACCCTACCCTGCTGCATCCTGATTTTAAAAGCCAACCTGTTTATCAATTTCTGATTTCTACCCGAAAAAAAATCTTGTATAATTTCTATCCTTTAATAAGTACCAGTTATGCTGCAGGATGGGCGTGGGACGATTACATGGAGGAGTTTATGGCAGAACGGTCAGCTTTACCTGTATATGGAAATGTAAAAACTTTTTACTTTAAAAGACGCGGCCAAAAAAGCATCCCCGGTGAAATTTTAGAGGATTCCGTTAATGCCCATTACTGGAACAATAAAATGTATCATGGACATGAACATGCCGGACGCTCTTTCTATTCTAATAGGTTTTACATTGTGGTTGGGAAAGGGCTTAAAGAAATTGATACTGTTAAAGTCCCGTTTATTACTTCTCTCCCCCTGTCATTTAAATTATTAGCTGATACCTTAAAAAAGAATATTGATGATGACAGATATAAGCATAAACAGGACAAGCAGATAAAAAAAATACTATACTCACATCCTGTTGATTCTCTTTTCCTCCCCATGATGTTCTACAGTGATAACTTTTTCGCTGAACAAACATTGCTGATGGTAAGTAATGAACGCCTTGGTTTCATGAGTGATGAGCAGATCATTGATACGTTATTAAAAACCGATCTGAAGGATATACCCAATAAACCAAGATGGGTAGATGGCAGCGGCCTGAGCAGGTACAATTTGTTTTCGCCAAAGGCATTTGTTTATATCTTGGATAAGCTCCAAAAGGAATTCGGCATAGAAAGAATGAAACGTATTCTTCCTACTGCCGGGCAGGGTACACTTACGAATTACTACGACGGTGCGGCAGAAAAGATACATGCCAAGACGGGGTCGATGAGCAATAACGTAGCGCTGAGCGGTTACCTGTATACGCGAAAAAATAGAATGTTGCTCTTCAGCATTTTAGTCAATAGCTACACCGGCAGCGGGCGGGAAGGCAGGCGTGCCATTGAAAAATTCCTTGAAAGAATCAGGGAAACAAATTAAAAAATATTTGCCTTTCAGGCAACGATTCTTTTACCCCCGGTATCTCTCCCCTGTGTCTACCAACCTTTAAAACATTTGTATGAAAAAACATTTACAAAGCCTGATCATTCTGTGCCTGTTGTTTTCTTTTCAATCTAATGCACAGATAGCTTTTCCGTGTAACCCCCAATTTGGCGTACAGTTCCTTTCGCCTAATACAGTAAAGCTGAACCCCGCCATTATAATTGATTCACCATTTGTACAGCATACATGGAGATTCGGCGACGGCTCACCCGCAAGCAATAGTATCTCACCAGTTCACAGCTATGCACCCGGCACTTACACCATTCATCATTTAATCACGAGGACCAATCCAAACTATTCATTGGTTTGTGCAGATTCACTGGAGCAGCAGATCAGCATCATCCAACCGTGTAACCTGTCTGCATCTTTCATAGGTCAGCCAAGTCCTCCTAATTCTCTTCAGGTAGTCTTTAGCAATACATCCGCAGGGTTTTCCCCCGGGGATTCTATACGGTGGACATTTGGTGACGGAACGGTATCATTTATAAATAATCCTACTCACACTTACGCTGCTCCGGGAGTATACACGGTTTGTCTGCGTATAAAAAAACCCCAGATTACTGCGACTTCGATACCGTGTGTGAGTGAAGTTTGCATTCCGATCACGGTTATTCCGTTAACGACTACCTGTAATCTCCAGGCTTATTTTTCAATAGACTCTTTACAACAGAACGTTTATCATTTCAATAATCAGAGCCCGGGTTATTTGCCCACTGATTCTATACAATGGGCATTCGGCGACGGAACTTTTTCTAATGCGCTTAACCCTACACATACTTATACCGCACCGGGAACGTATACTGCCTGCCTCAGGATAATAAAGTATACCGCACCGGGCATGCCGCCGTGCATCAGGGAATATTGCAAGGTTATCCATGTACCCGCGCCGCCGTGCAATCTTATCGCAAACTTTACATGGTATGCAGACACTACAGTAAGCGGCATGAATGTTTACCATTTTACGAATACTTCTGCGCCTGTCAATGCGACTGATTCTATTAAATGGATGTTTGGTGACGGTACTTCATCGAACGCAATGAACCCAAATCATGTGTATGCCCAGCCGGGAACATATACTGTATGCCTGCGCATTATAAAAAGAAATAACCTGGGTGCTTTAACCAATTGCATCAGCGAAAAATGTTACACCATCACAGTAGGACAGCAGTGTAACCTTAATGCCAACTTCACCTGGTACCGGGATTCTACTGCAGGGGTAATAAACACCTATCATTTTACAAATACTTCTGCACCGGTCTCTTCCGCAGATTCTATACGCTGGACCTTCGGTGACGGCACTTCTTCTAACCAAATGCATCCGAACCATGTGTATGCTCAGCCGGGCACATACATCGTGTGCCTGCGTGTACAAAAAAGAAACAGCGCGGGTGTGCTTGTGAATTGCATCAGGGAAATATGCAAAACAGTGATCGTTCCTCATCCGATAAATACTCTCCCCCCTTGTACGCAGCTATCGAAATATACTATTTCTAATACTGCTGCTAATCCGTCTACCAAAATATTTACTCCTGATTTCATCAACCCTGATATACAATATACCTGGACATTCGGTGACGGTACAGGTGCACAAACACCGATAGCGAGCCATACCTTCCCTGCCCCCGGTTATTATACCGTTTGCTTAACAGCATTCAAAAACAACAACTGTGCTTCTACAACCTGTAAGTCAGTTTACATAGCTCCCAATTGCAACAACATCACTCTCGGCTTCAGTGAAGTACCGGATTCTTTGGTGCCAAACCGCATCAGGTTTATTGCAAATTCCAATAATCCCATCAGCAATCAATCCTGGAAGATCACTAAACTACCTGTGACCCTAACCGGCGGTACCACCACAATAAACCAGATGAATCCGACTTACATGTTCTTGGATTCCGGTTCTTATCGTGTTTGTCTCAGGGTTGTATTCCCGGGCGGGTGTGTGAAAGAGTACTGCAGGATCATCCACATCACCCAATCTATGCCTACCACAAGCTCATGTGCTATGCAGGTTTATCCTAACCCTGCATCTTCAACCATTAATGCTGCTGTAATACTTACCCAACCACAGCTGCTTTACGGGTATGTGTATAACAGCATGAACATGCAGGTGACGCAGAAGGTGCAACAGGGCGTTGTGGGAAATAATATCATGAGTATACCGGTATATAATTTACCTGCGGGTATTTATACATTGCGGCTTGTATACGGCAACCATGTGTGCTCTTCTACTTTTATAAAACAATATTAAAAGCTTCTGATAAAAAAAGGCTGATCAAATGATCAGCCTTTTTTATTGTATCTTAAAAATTCTATCTCCCGAACATCTTATCCATTTCATCTTTTCTGAAGCTCATATATGTTGGTTTGCCCGTAGGTGTAGCATTGGGCGTGGTACATAAAAACAATTCTTCCGTAAGGGTACGCATTTCTTTTTGTGAGAGCGGCATGCCGGCTTTTACGGATTGTTGCAGGGAAAGGGAGCGTAATAATTTTTCCCGCTTAGAATATTTGAGATCATTGCTGAAGTGCTTGTATTGTTCCATCATTTTTTCTACCGCATCCGTCTCCCCTGCCTGCGTGGCATCTGCGGGTGTGCCTTGTACCACAAAAGAATTATTGCCAAACGGCTCTAATAAATAACCGAGCTGAATGAGGTCCGGAAGCAATTCTGTAAGCAGCACTGCATCAGGCGCAGCAAGTTCTATCACCGCGGGAAAAAGACTTTGCTGGGTAGCGATCGCTTTCCCCGATACGGCATTTGCAAAGCGCTCATACAATATTCTTTCATGTGCATTCTGCTGGTTTATGATGAGGTAACCTTTGTCATTCTGTACCGCCATAAATGAATTGTGCAGCTGCAGGAATTCGCTGTGCGCTTCCGGTTGTTCTGTTTGCAGTATGCTTTCAAATGCAGGAATGGCAGGTGATGTGTTTTGCTTTATATCGCCGACCGGTTTTTCGTAAAAATCTTTCCAGTGTGCCAGCTCACTTTTGCTTTCAATAAAATGCGCCTGGTTCTTTTTAGAAAAGGTTTGAAACAGTGATGAAGATGAAGCAGAGCTGCGGTGATCGTCGGTGACCGGTTTGTTTACCGCACCGAGATGCTGTATCTGCGGATCCAGGTCAAAATCCAGCGTAGGGGTAATGCTGAATTGTGCGAGGGCGTGTTTTACAGCACTCTGCACGAAAGCGTACACGATCTTTTCATCCTCAAACTTTATTTCCTGCTTGGTGGGGTGTACGTTTATATCCAGCTGCGCCGGATCAAGATCGATGAACAGGGTATACATCGGGTAACTTTCCTTCGGTATCATATCTGCGAAGGCGCTCATGACCGCATGATTGAGGTAAGCACTTTTGATGAAACGATTGTTTACAAAAAAGTACTGGTCACCACGGGTTTTTTTTGCGGTTTCCGGTTTGCCTACAAAACCGATGATATCCAAATAGTCGGTTCGTTCCTGCACGCTCACGAGTTTAGCACCGTAATTATTGCCAAGTATCTGAACGATCCTTTGTTTTAATGTGCCTCTTTCTAAATGAAACACCTGTTGCCCGTTAGATGTAAGAGAAAAAAATATTTCCGGAAAAGCCATAGCCACGCGGATAAATTCATCAATGATGTGGCGCAGCTCAGCGGGATTGCTTTTTAGAAAGTTTCTACGGGCTGGTACATTGAAAAAGAGATTTTTCATGGAGATGCCTGTACCTGCGGGTGCTGCCACCGGCTCCTGTTTCTTTACAATGCTGTTCTCTATTTCCAGGTAAATGCCTGCTTCGTCTTCATGCCTTTTGGTCTTTATCTCAACCTGTGCCACTGCTGCTATACTTGCCAGGGCTTCGCCGCGAAAACCCATGGTTTTTATGCGAAAAAGGTCTTCGATATTTCTGATTTTGGAAGTGGCGTGGCGTTCAAATGCCATGCGGGCATCTGTCTCACTCATTCCTTTGCCGTTATCTATTACCTGGATAAGTGCCTTGCCTGCATCATTTACGATCAGCTTTATTTCAGTAGCGCCGGCATCTACGGCATTTTCCATCAGCTCCTTTACCGCACTTGCCGGGCGTTGGATAACCTCACCGGCGGCTATCTGGTTGGCAATATTATCAGGCAGTAATTGTATTATATCGGGCAAAGGAAATTGTGTTAGGGTGCAAATTTACTTAGGGGGAACCACAAAGCAGACAGATGCAGCAGGAAGCCGGAATTTTATTGTTCCGCTTCTCACATATTGGGCAGGTATTTGTATGTAATCTGCATAATTAAAACTTTGCTGTTTTATCAAATATTAAACGTTTCACCGGCTTATATTTACCCTTATGATCGAATGGATACTTACTATATGCCTGGGCATTTTCTCTACCCAAACCACCTTTGCACAGATACAAAACCCGCGTTCTTTTTTGTGGGCAGACAGTGTTTATAAAACCCTTTCAAAAGATGAAAGAATTGCCCAGCTTATGGTGGTGCGGCTTTCATCCATTGATTCTAAAACTAAGGTTGTAACCTTCTACGACAAAAAGGTAACGGAGCTCATCAATAAATATAACGTCGGCGGTGTGCTTGTTTTCCAGGGCAGCCCGGTAAAACAGGCAAACATCATCAATACACTGCAGGCAAAAGCACGCACGCCGCTTATGATGAGCATAGATGCGGAGTGGGGTGTGGGCATGCGGCTTATAGACAGTGTACTTCCGTTGCCGAAACAAATGATGCTCGGTGCCATGAAAGATCAGAGCATTGTGTACAGGTACGGGCAGGTTGTAGCGGCTCAATGCAAACGCCTTGGGCTTCATGTAAATTATGCGCCCGTTGTAGATGTAAATAATAATCCGAACAACCCCGTGATAAACGACCGCAGCTTCGGTGAGGATAAATACAAGGTGGCAAATTTTGGCATACAGTATATGAAAGGTATGCAGGACAATGGTGTGATGGCCTGTGCAAAACATTTCCCCGGGCATGGTGATGTAACTGCAGATTCTCATTATGACCTGCCGGTGATCAATAAATCTATGGCTCAGTTGGATTCGCTGGAACTGTATCCTTTTAAAAAAATATTCGAGGCCGGTGTGGCAAGTGTAATGCTGGCGCACCTTTACATACCTGCTATTGATAATACGGCAAACCGAGCCACATCCCTCTCTCCTAAAAATATAAACGGCCTGATGCGCAATCAGCTCCGCTATGAGGGACTGACTTTTACTGATGCGCTGGAAATGCAGGGTGTAAAGAAATTTTTTCCTGACGGTGCTGCTTCTGTTGAATCCCTCATTGCAGGTAATGATATCCTTTGCCTGCCTGATGATGTACCTCAATCGATAAAGAAAATAAAAGAAGCGATAAAAAAGAAAAGGCTTAGCTGGGACGATATAGAACTGCACTGTAAAAAAGTATTGCGGGCAAAGTATGATTATGTGCTCCCCTATTTGACACCCATAAGCACTGCCAACCTGACGGCAGATTTGAATAAAGATGTGCCTGCTATTCGGCGGCTGGTAGCCGAAAACGCGATCACGCTTGTTTCTAAAAATGATTCTTCTTTTTTCCCGCTGCGGAATACCAAACCCGGTGATATTGCTTTTGCGGCATTCGGCATTGCAGCAGATAATGAACTTGCTAAGAGGATGCGGAAGGATCATAATGCAACCGTATTTTTTCTGTCGGGCAGTGACAGCAACGAAGCTGTGCTTGCGAAGCTGAGCAAATTTAAAAAAGTTGTGATAGGCATACACAATGTAGGGCGGTTTGCTGCGAGCAATTTCGGGCTTTCAAAAGATGCAGCAATGATCAATGCATTGCAACAGAAGAAAAACAGCATTACTTTTTTATTCGGCAATGCTTATGCTTTAAAAAATATGTGCAGCGCACCTAATATGGTTGTGTGCTATGAAGATGATGCGATCGTGCAGGGTACTGCGGCAGATCTGCTTCAGGGAAAAATATACTATAAAGGTGTGCTGCCTGTGACGGTATGTCCTAATTTAAAATTTGGTTTCGGCATAGATACTAAAGCAGACCTCCCGTTATTTGAAAAAAATAATTCAACAGGTTTTTCACCTGAGAAAATTCAGGCCCTGGAAAATATCGCTACAGACGCTATAAGTGAGCAAGCGATGCCGGGATGTGTGATCGTAGCATTAAAGGATGGCAAGATCGCTTATGAAAAAGCTTTCGGCAATTTCACTTATGAAAAAAATGAGCCTGTTACCCTGAATACCGTGTACGACGTGGCATCGGTTACTAAAGTATGCGCAACTACCCTGGCCATCATGAAACTGCACGAAGAAGGAAAGATCGATCTGAAAAAAAAGTTGAGCGACTACCTTCCTGAGACTGCAGGGACTGCTAACGAAAATATCCGTATAGAAAGTTTATTGCTGCACGAAGGCGGCTTGGTACCGTTAATCTCCTTTTACAAAGAAACTATAGACGGATCCGGAAAACCGATTCCGTTTTATTATGCAGAAAAAGCAGATGATAATTACAGCATCCCCGTAGCCAATAATTTATTTTTAAGAAACACATGGAAGGACACAATCTACAGCCGGATACTTTTAAGCAAAACCATGGCTGCAGGGCAGTATGTGTACAGTGATATTGATTACATATTCCTGGGAAAATTAGCAGAAAAAATAAGCGGTTTGCCTTTGGATGAATATGTAACGAAAACATTTTATGGGCCTATGCGCCTGCGTACGATAGGCTATGATCCGCTGCGGCAAAACAACCTCAAGGATATAACGCCCACTCAAAATGAAAAAACATTTCGCATGCAGTTGCTGCATGGTTATGTACACGACCCTGCAGCAGCCATGCTCGGTGGTGTAGCAGGACATGCCGGGCTATTCAGCAATGCTTATGACCTGGCCGCTGTAATGCAAATGCTGCTGAACGGCGGAACCTTTAACGGTTTAACTTATTTTAAAAAAGAAACGGTAGATCTTTTTACTGCCTACAAAAGCAACGTGAGCAGGCGAGCATACGGTTTTGATAAACCGGAGAAAGATAATTACAAACGAAGAGAACCCTATCCTGCGCCGACTGCATCTCCTCTTACCTTTGGCCACACCGGCTTTACAGGAACATGTGTGTGGGCAGATCCTGCAAAGGGCCTTGTTTTCATTTTTTTAAGTAACCGTTTATATCCTTCGGGCAGTGACCTGCTGCAAAAAAGGAACGTGAGGGGTAAGTTAATGGAAAGCATGTATGCCTTATTAAGCGCATAAAAAAGGATTCGTAACTTGCAGATTAATAAATTTTGTGAATGAAATTTATCTCTGCTTCAGTCCTTGGTTTCCTGTTATGCTTTGCAATTTCCTGTACAGATGAATATACCCTTTGCACCCAATCTAAAGAAGTTAGGTTCATCGGCAGGTTTTATCAGCGGGTATCCGGACAAGATGTGCTTGCTCAGGCGCCCGGGCTTATCATTACTCAATTAAATAATACCACTCCCATTTATTCTTTTCCGCAAAGTGTAAATAACTTTTCCATTCCATTGAACCCGCTGGAAAATACGGCTTCATATGTGATCACCGTCGGCAATAACCCTAAGGACACGCTTTCCATTTTGTATACATCGCAGGGCGTAAACTTATCTCCGGAGTGCGGCAGTGTTATCTATCATACTATTACCGGTATTTATTCTACTTCGCATACAATAGATTCTGTAAAGATCAGCAAGGCTTCAATAAATACTGATCCCGCAGAGAATGCAAAAATTTATTTCTGATTTTATTTGAACACTGAGCCAAGTTCGCCGGCACAGTAAATTATTTATATTTAGCACGGCTAAATAACAGCCTGTATTATGTCCTTCCCTTACCGGATAAAAAACGCTTCAGATTATAAAATTGCTTACCATAAAAGCACGGAAGACCCGGAAGGTTTCTGGGAAAATATTGCAGAACATTTTACATGGCGAAAAAAGTGGGATAGTGTGCTGCAGTGGAACTTTCGGGATCCTGCTGTAAGGTGGTTTGAAGGAGCACGTCTTAATATTACGGAGAACTGCATAGACCGGCATCTGGAAAAAAACGGAAATACTGTGGCGCTCATTTGGGAACCCAATGACCCCGGTGAAGCTGGAAGGAAATATACTTATGCAGAACTGTATAAGGAGGTATGCCTCTTTGCAAATATTCTTAAAATTAACGGGGCAAAAAAAGGCGACAGGATATGCATTTACATGCCCATGGTTCCGGAGCTTATGTTTGCAGTACTCGCATGCGCACGTGTAGGAGCGGTGCATTCAGTAGTTTTCGGGGGGTTTTCTGCGCAAAGTATTGCAGACAGGATACACGATGCACAATGTAATATTGTGATAACTGCGGACGGCGGCTACAGGGGGAATAAAGAAATTCCGCTGAAAAATATTATGGACGAGGCACTGGAAAAGTGTTCCTCTGTAGAAAAAGCAATAGTGCTGAAAAGAACAGCTGTGGCTGTAAAGATGAAAGCAGGCCGTGATGTTTGGTTACATGAAGAGTCTGAAAAAATAACTGCGGCAGGAATTACGGATTGCCCGGCGGAGATCATGGAGGCAGAGGATATGCTTTTCATTTTGTACACTTCCGGCAGCACCGGTAAACCCAAGGGCGTGGTCCATACCTGCGGCGGCTACATGGTGTATGCCAATTACAGTTTTGTAAATGTGTTTCAATATACGACGGGGGATGTTTTCTTCTGTACGGCGGATGTGGGATGGATAACCGGGCATTCCTATATTATCTACGGTCCCCTATCTGCGGGCGCTACCACAATCATGTTTGAGGGCATACCTACATGGCCGGATGCCGGCAGGCTTTGGGAAATTGTCGGTAAGCATAAGGTTAATATCCTGTACACGGCTCCTACTGCAATCCGCAGCCTGATGACCTATGATCGATCATTTATTGCCGGGAAAGATCTCTCCTCTTTGAAAGTGCTGGGCACTGTGGGTGAGCCGATCAATGAAGAAGCCTGGCATTGGTATGATGAAAATATCGGCAAGAAGAATTGTCCGATAGTGGATACCTGGTGGCAAACGGAAAACGGAGGGATTTTAATATCAAACCTTGCGGGCATCACCCCGGCAAAAGCAACTTTTGCCACTCTGCCTCTGCCCGGTGTGCAACCGATATTAGTTGACGAAAAAGGTAATGAACTGATCGGGAATAATGTTTCAGGAAACCTTTGCATTCGCTTTCCATGGCCGGGCATGTTGCGTACTACTTATGGCGATCATGAACGCTGCAGGCTGAATTATTTTGCCACCTATGAAAATTTATATTTTACGGGTGACGGTGCATTGCGGGATGAGAACGGAAATTACAGGATCACCGGGCGTGTTGATGATGTGCTTAATGTGAGCGGACATCGAGTAGGTACGGCAGAGGTGGAGAATGCGGTGAATGAACACGGAAATGTAATTGAAAGCGCAGTTGTAGGTTATCCGCATGATATAAAAGGACAGGGCATTTATGTATTTGCCATATTGGATCATAAATCTGAAGATGAGGATCTCTTGCGAAAAGAGATACAGCAAACCGTGACAGATATTATCGGCGCTATCGTAAGGCCTGATAAAATACAGTTTGTTACAGGGCTGCCAAAGACACGGAGTGGAAAGATCATGCGAAGGATCTTAAGAAAAATAGCAGAAGGCGAGACGGAGAATTTGGGAGATACCTCTACGTTATTGGATCCTGGGGTTGTAGAGGAAATAAAGACAGGGAAGCAATAAAAACTGCCGCTCTTTGAGAGCGGCAGTTTTAAAATATTAATGGGTTGTTTTACAATTTATTAATACCCAAACAATTCCTCTAAACTTAATTTTTTCACATCACCGTATTTCTTCAGCGTATCCATGCTCAGGTTTTTTTCATTAGCCACGATAGCATAGGTGTAAGGCTTGTTTGCCAGATTCTTCGCATGAAAAGCTTTCAGCTCTTTGTAGCCGAGCTTATCCACTTCCAGGTAAGTTCTTCTGCGGATATCTTCATTAAGTCCTTTTTGCTGCGCCGCCAGGTAATTAAAGATGATTCCATCCTGTGTGATGCGCTGGGTCTCTATGCTTTTTTTGATGTTGCTTTTTGCAAACTGTATATTGGACTTTACATCCGGAACAGTGTTGAGCAATTCATTCATAGCCCCTACTGATTCGTTGAATTTATCTGCCTGGCTTCCTACGTAAGCAATAGTAAGAAAACGGTCATCCTTTTTTTCAGGTACCACATAAACCGCAAATGTGCTGTAAGCAAGTGCTTTAGATTCCCTGATGGTTTGAAATACGAGGCCGCTCATGCCGCCGCCGAAGTAATTATTAAAGAGCTCTACAACCGGTTCATCTGCCGCGTTATATTTATCCGTGTTCCTTATCCATCTTGTTTCTGCCTGAACCATATTGTAATCTGCAAAAAGAACTTCGTTTTTACTTTGTACAGTAGGCGTAAAGATCTTTTTTGCAGGAGGTGCCATAAAGCCTGAAGGCAGTGTGTGCAATGTCTTTAAAGACGGAGTTAATGAGCCCAAAGCTAATGGGCCGTAGTATAAGATCTTATGCTCATATTTATTCAGATTGTGAAGGATATCCGTCAATTCTGTTGCTGTGATATTACTCAACTCTTCATTTGAAAGTGTGTAATTGGAAGGATTGGAAGAGCCATATCTCGCATAAGAAGTAAGTGCATTAAGAATAGCCCCTTTATTAAGCTTAGCATCCGTTCTGGATTTAGCTATTCTTGCCTTCATTGATCTCAGCGCAGCCTCATCGGGTTTGCAATTGGCAATTACGTTTTCGAAAAGCGTTACAGCCTTACTGAAGTTTTCCTGAAGCCCTTCAATTGTAACCGTGGTATATTCAGGGCCTGCACTCACATTGAAGCTGCATGCTATTTTATAAAATTCCTTGGTGATCTCTTCTGCTGTCATTTTATCTGTACCTAAAAAAGGTAAGTACTGTGCAGCAAGGCCTAATTTTTTATTATTCCAAGTACCCATTTCATACCTGTATCTCATACGAAATATACTGTTGTCCTTATTCTGAACATATAATACCTGTGCCGGGCCTACAGCGGAGCGTTGCAGATCTTTATTATAATCCAGCCACACAGGTTTAATAGGAGTGGCGGGCATCATATTGATGCGGTTCACAAAATCAGACTGTGAATTGCTGTTTGTTTCTACCGGTGTAATGGCAGGTTTTTCAACCTTTACAATGCTTTTATCCTCACCTTTCCTTTTGTATATCACTACATAATTATCCTGAAAATAATTATTAGCGAATGACATGATCTCTTTCTTGGTGATCTTAGACAGGTTATCAGTATAAGCTACCTGCTCTTTCCAATCCAGTTCCGAGGTAAATGCATCCATCAGGTCACTTGCACGTCCACCGTATGTTTCTGTAGCCAGGATCTTGTTTTTCTTTTGGTTGTTGATGATAGATGTGATGAGGTTATCATCAAAATTTCCTTTTTTAAGATTATCAATTTCACCGATCATCAGGTTTTTGACTTCTTCCAATGACTGGCCGGTAGTGGCTGCTCCCGTCATATATAATACACCGTGGTCTATCAATGTATAAGCAGATGCAGATGCACGCAGAAGCTTTTGCTTTTTTACGAGGTTAAGATCCATCAGGCCGGCCTTACCGTTTGTGAGTATCTGCCCTATCAATTCTGCAAGCAGAATGTCTTTAGACCTGTTACCCGGCAGGCGGTAACCTATTGCAATACTCTCTGCTTCTGAGCCAATAACTTCTGCAACTACAGGAGATGTAATGGGGGTTTCCTGTGAGAAAGAATATTTTGTGAACGGCTTGTTCTGCATATATGAAAAAGCCTGATCTATTTTTTTGATTAGCAGATCCGGATTAAAATCGCCGGACATGATCACTGCCATATTATTAGGCACGTAATATTTTTCATAATACTTTTTAATTTCCTGCAGCGACGGATTTTTCAAATGCTCAATAGTACCGATCGTGGTTTGCCTGCCGTAATTGTGATTCTTAAACAGTTCAGCAAACATTCTTTCAGTTACTTTTCTGCCGTCAGTATCCAAGCCTATATTTTTCTCTTCATATACCGCTTCCAGTTCTGTATGAAATATCCTTAACTGCGGATTCCGAAAACGCTCAGCCTGCACAGCAAGATATTTATCAATGGATGCCGCGGGCACATCATCAGTATATACTGTCTGCTCAAATGAAGTAAACGCATTTGTATTCTGCGCACCCATGTTGTTCATCATCTTATCATATTCTCCCGCAATAGCAAACTTACTCGCTACACCGGACACTGAATCGATACGGTGGTATATCGATTTTCTTGCAGCCGCATCGGTGGTTTTATTGTACTCTTCATATAATGCTGAGATCTTATCGAGCTCCGGTTTTTCCTTTGCCCAATCTAACGAACCGAATTTATCTGTCCCTTTAAAAAGCATGTGCTCGAGGTAGTGTGCAAGGCCTGTATTTGTAGCCGGATCGGTTTTACTGCCTGCTTTCGTAGCAATGTATGCCTGAATGCGGGGGTCTTTATTTGTTGGGCTCAGGATAACAGTAAGGCCATTTTTAAGGGTATAAAAACGTGCTTTGGCTGGATCGTTTGTTACATATTTATATGTGTAACCGCCGCCTGAGGCTTCCTTCCAGGCATAATTTCCGGACTGTGCTGATGCCATATTAAACAATGCACACAGGAACAGGGTACAAATTGCTCTTAAAAACTGCATAGGGAGAATTTTTATTTGAAGCGCAAAATTAGCGGGAAAAGGACAAAAATGCTTACCGTTTATCAATTGAATGATCACCAAAACCCTTTCTGATTCTGTTTTCCGGGATATATTTACGCCTCACGATTCTGAAAGCCTGAAAATGGACCCGCGCAAAATTTCTATAGACGATTACGATTATCCCCTCCCCGATGAAAGGATAGCCCTGCATCCGGTGAAACAAAGAGATTCCTCTAAACTGCTGATGTACCGCGATCGCAAAATCTCAGAAACGGTATTCTCAGAAATTGACAAATACATTCCCCCGAATACCCTGCTTGTATTGAACAATACAAAGGTTATTAATGCGAGAATGAAGTTTAAAAAACACACCGGAACAGTCATTGAAATATTTTGCCTGGAACCTTACGGAACTATTAGAGCATACGAAAGCAACATGAAGATGCACAGCCCGGTGCAATGGAAATGCCTTGTAGGCGGCGCTGCAAAATGGAAGGATGAAACGCTGCAGAAAGAAATTATGATCGCTGAGCAAGGTGTGATTCTGAACGCTGTCAAAATAAAAAAAGAAGCTGATTCGTTCATAATAGAATTTACATGGGAGCCCGGTTTCTTCTCATTCGGGGAAATCATATCTGCCGCCGGAGATGTGCCCCTTCCGCCATACATTAAACGTGAAGCGGAAAAAGATGATACCGGGCGTTATCAAACCATATTTGCGGAACACAGCGGCTCAGTGGCGGCGCCAACTGCCGGCCTCCATTTTTCTCCAGAAGTATTTAAGAAACTCGCCGCACAAAACACACATGCTGCATTTGTAACACTTCATGTGGGTGCAGGTACTTTTAAACCGGTGAAGGCTGATATCATGGCTGATCATGATATGCATGCAGAATATATT